>CAZESD010000074.1:0-2503 GCA_964514945.1 Hadarchaeota archaeon (SeqCode) | reverse complement strand
CAGCTCGAGATAGGCAAGCAGCTGGGCGAGGCCTACCGCATCACCCGCCAGAAACAGCGCATCATGGGTAAGTGCGCGAAGTGCGGCGGGGACCTGAAAATAGTTGTTTCGCGTGCCACCCACAAGCGTTTTGTCGGATGCTCAAACTACCCGAAGTGCGCAAATTCTTTCCCTCTGCCCCAAACCGGAATGATCATCTCGCTCGGAAAAACCTGCAAACAGTGTGGGGCCCCGATGATTCAGATAAACCGCGTCGGGATGAGGCCCTACCGGATGTGCCTTGACCCGAAGTGCCCGAGCAAAGTGAATTGGGGCAAAAATAAGCGGGCAAAAAAGGAGCTAAGTAGCTAGGATTTTGACTTCCCGACCAAGCCGAAGCGCGCGAGCATCGCCTCGAGCTGAATTCGCTCGCTCGCCCCCTCCCGGAGCCTGAAATCGAACTCGCCCACGCGGTCGATGAGCTCGATCTTCGCGCGCTCGGGCAGGTCGAGGTTGAAAATTTCTCGATGAACCTGCTTCAGGATGTCCTCGCCCGCAAGCCCTTGACCGATGAGAAGATCGTAGAGCTTGTTCCGCGCCTCCTCGAATTTTCCCGAAACCGCAAGTTCGAGCATCTCCTTAACATCAGCGGGGTGGGCTTTTGCACTCACTTGGTAGATATCTTTCTCAGTTATTTTTTTACCTACTGTTGCCGCGGCTTGAAGGATGTTTATCGCCTGCCTCAGATCTCCCTCGCTGACTTCAATTATCGCCTTGATCGCGTCCGTTCGGAGAATAAGTTTTTCTCCTCTTTCTATCCGCTTGAGCATCTGCGTGATCTCCTTTTCTGAAAGTCTTCTAAATCTAAATACCGCACAACGGGACTGGATAGGTTCGATTATACGACTCGAATAATTACAATCCAAGATAAAACGCGTGATGTGGGTGTACATCTCCATTGTCCTTCGGAGGGCGTGCTGTGCTTCAGAAGTTAGAGCATCTGCTTCATCGAGTAAAATTAGTTTATATGGAACATCTCCAATTGGCTTAATTCTAGCATAATCTTTTACAGAAGGAAGTCCTGATTTACTAGAATCTCTGTCCCTAGAACCCCTGATGACGTCTATCCCGCGTGCATCACTCGCGTTGAGCTCTAACATGTTTTGCCTCCATGTGCCGCCAAATAATTCACGTGCGATGCAGAGCGCCGCTGTCGTCTTTCCCGTACCTGCGGGTCCAGCAAATAGAAGATGAGGCAAAGCTCCTTGTTTGACAAAACTTTCCAATCTCTTCACTACTTCTTCTTGTCCCACCATCTCAGAGAGCTTTTTCGGCCTATACCTCTCAACCCAAATTTCCTCCGCTTCGGCCATTGTTTACCTCCGTTTCAATCGCTCCCGCATCTGCTTGCGTGCTGTCCGTTCGAACGACTCGAGCAAGCTATCGAGCACTTTGTCGACTACCCCTCGCTCGAACCTCCTGCGGGAAATCTTAACTTTATAAACGTACCTCAGACCCCCTCGCCCTTTGCTCACGCTCGATGTCATCAGGCCGCGTTTGCAGAGCGAGTTCATGATTGCGTTGATCGTCGAGCGATTAATTGAGTGTTTGCTTTTCAAGAGGGTGTAAATGGTGCGGGCGGTCGCGCGTTTTTCCCGCCACATGATTGTCATAACCTCGGATTCAAGCGGGCTCAAGACGGTTCGCGGTCCCTTCCTGTGTGGTTTGTACTCAGTCCAGCCGAACAAATCAACCACCAAAAATCAAACGAAGATTAACTTGCTTGAATAAAAATGTTAGCCCACGATATTTTTAGGGTCAAACTCAAACTAGGTTAAGGGTTTCAAAATGATTCAACCCGCTGCGAGGGCATACGATGCGCGCAAATCCGAGCCGGAGATTCAAGCGTGGTGGCAAGCAAACGATATCTATGAAAAGGTGAAGCAGCTCCGCTCGGATGCCAAGCCTTGGTACTTCCTCGACGGCCCACCCTACGCGAGCGGGGCCATCCACCTGGGGACCGCCTGGAACAAGATAATCAAGGACGTCATCTTGCGCTACATGAGCATGCGCGGCTTCAACGTGCTCCGCCAACCCGGATGGGACTGCCACGGGTTGCCAATCGAGGTCAAAGTTGAGGAGAAGCTTGGCATCAAAACCAAAAAAGAAATCGAGCAGCGAGTGGGAGTTGAAGAATTCATCCAGCAGTGCATGCAGTGGGCCCTCGACCACATCTCGCTGATGACCGAGCAATTCAAGCGCCTGGGTGTGTGGATGGACTGGGACAACCCCTACGTCACTTTCACCAACGATTACATCGAGTCGGCTTGGTGGACCCTGAGGCGCGCCTATAAACGTGGCCTCATGCGGAAAGACCTGCGGGTGATTCACTGGTGCCCTCGCTGTGAGACGGCGCTGGCAGAGCATGAGATTCGGGGAGAATATTACGACGTTCGAGACCCCTCGCTCTTCGCTCGCTTCAAGCTCCGCGACCGACCGAACGAATACCTGCTAATCTGGACCA
>CAZESD010000073.1:0-2513 GCA_964514945.1 Hadarchaeota archaeon (SeqCode) | reverse complement strand
GTGGCACACCCGTGACGGTGAAAGTAGTCGAGGATCAGTGGTTCCTGAACTACGCGGACGAAGGCTGGAAGGAAAAGGCGCGAGCTTGCCTAGCGCGGATGGACTTGGTGCCTCCTGAAACGCGAGCGCAGTTTGAGCACACCATCGGTTGGCTCCACGAGTGGCCGTGCACTCGCAGCATAGGAATGGGGACGCCTGCGCCCTGGGATCCCAAATGGATGATTGAGTCCCTCAGCGACTCGACGATATACATGGCCTACTACACGATTGCACACATTCTCAAAACCATCGACCCCGCGAAGCTCACCGACGAGGTCTTCGACTACGTTTTTCACGGGAAGGGCAGTGCTGATTCGATTTCTCGTTCCACAGGGATCGACCGGCAGGCCCTTGAGCGGATGCGTCGTGAGTTCGAGTACTGGTACCCGCTCGACTACCGAATGTCCGCGAACGAGTTGATTCCCAACCACCTCACATTCCACATTTTCCATCACGTAATGCTCTTCCCAAAGCTCTGTCCCCGCGGCATTATTTCGTTCGGGATGGCGGTGCTCGAGGGAGAGAAGATGTCCTCGTCGAAGGGAAACATCATCGCGATTAACGAAGCCGTTCGAGAATACGGTGCAGACACGGTGCGGCTCTACTTGATGTCGGTTTCCGAACCCTGGCAGGACCTAGATTGGCGGACCAGCGAGGTTGAGGCGATGCGGAGGAACTTGGAGCGCTTTTACTCATTGGCCGAAGAAATTCTTGTGCTACCCGAGACGGAGCGTCCAAGCTTTGCCCAACCCGAGCTATGGATGCTGAGTCAGCTCCAGAGACACGTCCAAGCGGTGACCGAAGCACTCGAAGCGTTCGAGACGCGCAAGGCCGTACAGCACGCTTTCTTTTTCCTCATGCAAAATCTGCGATGGTACATGAAACGAGCGCAGCAGCCTGAGGCACGCGCACACATGCTTAAGCGGGTGTTCAATGTTTGGCTCCGCTTGCTCGCCCCGTTCACGCCTCACATTTGCGAAGAACTGTGGGAGCGCACAAAGAGCGGCGGTTTCGTCTCGGTGGCTCCTTGGCCGAAGGTGGAGGAAGGATTGATCGACAAGGGTGCCGAGTTGATTGAGAGCTACCTCGGGCGCGTGCTTGAGGATGTGGGGAAAATCCTCCGCGTGACAAAGGTGAAGAAACCGAAGCGGGTTTGCCTTTACGTGGCGCAGGATTGGAAATGGCAGGCCTATCGCATCGCCATGAAACGTGCGGGTGGAAGAAAGGTTGACTTCGGCGCACTGTTTCAGGAAATAGAAGAGAAATTGGGATTCAGGTTGCACAAATCCGACCTGTCGAAGTTCCTCCAACAGACGGTGCAGGAGCTTCGTGGGATGCCTTCGGAGGAACTCGAGATCTTGGAAACAACCGAGATCGATGAATTACAGATTCTGCTTGGGGCCGTTGACTTTATCCGAGAACAGCTGAACGTGAAAGAGGTGTGCGTGTTCAAAGCCGATGATGCCGCGAGATACGACCCGCAGGACCGCGCTAGGCTCGCGGTTCCAATGAGGCCGGCGATCTTCATCGAGTAAAAAAAATGAAGATAGAATAAAAAGGAAAGAGCTTGAATTAGCTCCCGTTTAAAACCGATGACTAATCAATCTGGAACAATGTGTCTGGAAGGTCGGGATTTATCACGACGTCGTAGATCCTCACGGTTGCTCCTGTCGTTGGATCTGTGTAAGTGTAATCTCCTCCGGTCCAGTCAGATAATTCCTCCTTGTACGCATCGAATTGCGCCTGGTACTGCTCAAGATATGGTTGCATCGTCGCTGAGATATCTTGCCAACCGGTGAGGGACATCCACATCCACGCTTTTTCTTCACCTGTATAAATGATAAGTTTGAATTCTTCGCCAATGAGGGTTCCATCGATTCTGAACTTGATGTTAGGACTTTCAATGTCTTTCGCCTTGAATATCATCGTAGATTGTGTATCCATTATTGTCATGTCCACTTTGAAGCTCAAACTCGTGGCTGTTTCGATATCTCCACTGGGCGCAGCGCCGCGTGTGACAATGTAACCGATGCCAACTGCGGCGATAGCCACTATTACTATAATCGCTATAATTATCGGGGAAATTCTTCTTCTCTTATCCATTTTTTTACTCCCTCAACTGTTAGTGACTTGTTTCAGCGTATTTTAAACCCTATCCTAAAAAGAAAGCTGTTAAAACAAAGACTTCAAGAAGCTACATCACAATAGGGTATCAAACGCGATAGGTTGATCGACTTGTCTGGGGTGATATCAGGTCAGGGAAAAGTCGTGCGCGCAGTGCGAGACTTGCGCTACCTGCTCAACCAAGGTTACCCCCGTGAGTCAGCCGTGAACTTCGTCGCCAACCACTACCGCTTTCCGCTTAATCAACGGCACCTGCTGGCGCGCTGCGTCTTCTCCAAAATTGAAATAGTCGAGCATCGCCGAAAAGCTATCAGAGCGGGTGCCGTTCGGGGCAAGCGCCTAGGTGTTGA
>CAZESD010000072.1:0-2585 GCA_964514945.1 Hadarchaeota archaeon (SeqCode) | reverse complement strand
CCCACCGTATGCATCACCTTGCGGCTGTAAGTCAACACGCCGACCGCCAAAGCAACCCCGCCGAATAGTCCGATTAGCATCATGACTCTGAAGTCTAGTCCACCTCCTCCAAAAAATGCGTAAACCGCTCCGGTAGATGCTCCTACATCGTTGGCGCCAAGAGCATAAGCGGCAGACGCGCTAGCCACAATGACGAGGATTGTTAGGACTTGGTTGAGCAATACGATATTCTTTATTTTCCGCAGCGGCGGACCGAAGGCTTTGAACAAGATGAAAGCGAGAAGGGCGGCGATAAACGGGTTCAGCACCCAAGCGATGGCAATAGTGCCAAGCACACCGAATTGAACGTTCGCACCAATGCCCGGTTGTGTGTAAGATATCAGCAATCCTGCCCCAATGACCGCACCCACCATAGACTGAGAAGTGGAAACAGGCAGGCCCCGCGTGGTGGCTATCGTGACCCATATCCCGGCAGCAATTAGGGCGGCAATTGCGGCTTGGGGAATGTTGGAAAGCGGATTTACGCCGCCCGACCCGGTCACGATGCCCTCTCCCACTGTTTTCATGTTCTTCCAACCCTCGAGAACCGCGCCCAAGAGGACAAATAGTATCACGATCACGATTGCGCGGCGATAGGACAAAATCCGCCCACCAACTGCTGCCCCTACGCAATTAGCGGAATCATTCGCGCCGATGTTCCAGGCTACGTAAAAACCAGCAAGCAGCGCAACTACCGCGATAAGCTCGATCAATCGTCCACCTGAGCCGAGTTAACCGCGCATGTTAAAATAGTGAGCTATAACTCTAAAATTTCCGCGCTTAGTTCGGCCAAATCGAGCATCGCAACTGTCCGGCGCCCGGTCAGATAACCGCAGACCTCGCCCGGGTTGATGAGGAGCGTTTTGCCCTCACGAACCTCGGCACGATGGGTGTGCCCCCGGACAATCACGTCAAAGGTGCCCGACTTCAAGAGGGCCCCGACGATTTCTTCGTGGGTGCCGTGCAACAGCGCTATTTTCCGCCCGCCCAGTTCCAGCGCCGCGAAGTTCCCAAGCGGCTTCACCTCAACTTCTCCGAACTTGACGCGTACGAGCTCCCGGTCACCTTCGTTGTTTCCCCATACGTAGTGAAGCTTGGCCTTCAGCTTCGCGAATTTCGGAGCCACGAAGGGCGAAATCAAGTCGCCTGCGTGTAAGACGTGCTCGACTCCAGCCCGGTTGAAGAAATCTATCGCCCGCTCCACCGCGTCGATCCTGTCGTGCGTGTCGGCCATTAACCCAACTTTCACCTAACCACCCCCGTCGCTATTTTGTCTTACAGGTAAAATTGTTTTGATGAATTCTAGTACCACCGCGCCGGATCGCTCGATGTTCGTTAGCTCAATCCTCTCAGGGGTGTCCTCAAGCGTGTGAATGTGGGGATACCCAATCGTCTTAGCGTTGGACAAAGCGAACGCCCTCGCGATGAAGTTGCCGAGCTTGTCTTGGTCAGGAGTGTTGATCGAGAAAGTCGTCGCCCTCATCTTGGCCCGCACGAACGGGATGTGGTCGTACCCGGCGAGCGCCGCCCACCAAAACTTCGGATTTAACCCAACACTTTTCACACAGTTCGCGAGCCGTTCGTTGAGCTCGGGCGAAGTTCTCCTCCTTCGAAAGACACCGTTGCCCTCGATGACGTAAGCCTGCGAGCCGGCCCCGACCATATCCAGATTCAGCACCATCGTATCTTTTGATAGCGCCTTGCTCGTCACAAGCTTGCGCGCGCCCACTAGCCCTTGCTCCTCTGCCCCGAGCGCGACAAAAGTTAGCCTGGCATCGGCGGGTGGGGATTCTGCGGCCACGCGCGCTGCTTCCAGCATCACCACAACCCCTGAAGCGTTGTCATCGGCGCCAGGCGAGACGCGCCGGCCGCTCGCTGCAACAAACATGCCGACGCAAACGGGCATGAAAACAAACGCGAGCACCCCCCATAAAATCGACCATGCTGATAGCAAACCGAACGCCCTGATAGCGAGGGCGAGGGTGATGAAGACGAGAGCCGGCGCGAAGGTGAACTTAACGAACAGGTGCAACCCGTAGCTCACCATGCAGGGCGCCGAGTCATAGTGGGCGGTTATCGCGGCACTCTTCTTCGACTCCCGCTCCCCAAGAGCGCCGATGACGTTCTGGCTCTTCCGCTTGGGCATGAGCCAGCCGAGCAAGCGCCAGACCACGAGCGCCAGAGCCCAGACAAGAAGGGAGGGTTCGGGTGGGAGGAAAAGAAATGTGATGAAAGCTGCGGCGAGGATGCACGCGGTGACTTTGGCCCTGGCGGCGCGGTCTACGAACTCGAACTCCTGCACCCGCGTCTTGAGCCCGTAGCTCTCGAACTGCTTTCGGATGTAATCCGCAGCCATGCCGTCGCCCAGCGTGCCGGCCAATCGAGGCCCGATCTCGTAGGCCAGCTTGTCGAGGTGTTCGAACGCGCGACGGGGTTCGAATTCTGCCATCGACTTCCCTGCTTAAACTGAGTACAAACGATTAATAGCTTCAACTCAAGATTTTCATCTGCGGGGGTAGCCAAGCCAGGTCAAAGGCGCCAGTCGC
>CAZESD010000071.1:0-2781 GCA_964514945.1 Hadarchaeota archaeon (SeqCode) | reverse complement strand
TCATGCTCACGAAACACGCAAAGGAAGTGGGCGCGGACGGAGCGCTACTCGTGGTGCCCTATTATAACAAGCCAACACAAGCCGGCCTTTACCAACACTACAAGCGGCTCGCAGAAGAGGTCGACATACCCCAAGTGATTTACAACATCCCCTCGCGCACGGGCGTCAATATGCAGCCTGAGACAATGGCGAAACTGGCCAAGCTGAATAACGTCGTGGGAGTAAAGGAAGCAAGCGGAGACCTAGAGCAAGTCACGCGGATAATTGAGCTAACTCGCGGTGAAAATTTCACTGTGACCTCTGGTGACGATTCGCTGACGTTCGAAATTATGAAACGGGGAGGAGTCGGCGTCATCTCGGTTGCATCAAACCTCGTGCCTGATAAAGTGGTTAAGATAGTAGAATCTTTTCGGTCCGGTGATATCGAGACTGCCAAACGGATTAACGACGAATTAGCACCGCTGTTCAAAGCGTTGTTCATCGAGACCAACCCGGGACCCGTCAAGATAGCCATGAACTGGATGGGAATGGCCGCTGGAGGGCTCAGGCTCCCGTTAGTCGAGCTCGAGCCGGAGAACCAGAAAAAATTGCGCAAGGTTCTAGTAGACATGGGATTGGTAAAATGATCCGAGTTGCCGTCTGCGGCGCTTGCGGACGAATGGGCAGGCTAATCGTGCGCCAAGTCGCGAAACAAGCAGACATAAAGTTGGTTGCGGCCATCGATGCGTCTGGCACTCCAAGCACAGGAGAGGACGCCGGGAAACTCGCCGGCGTGGGTGAACTCGGAGTAAAAATCGTCGGCGCAGATAAATTGGCCGAGGTGCTGAAGCGATCGAAGCCAGATGTCTTAGTGGACTTCACCCATGCAGATGCCGCGGTTCAGAACGTCAAAACCACATCCGAAGCGGGCGTTTCAGTGGTTGTGGGCACTACTGGCTTCACGGCCGAACAGCGGGTTGAAATGGAAGAAGCTGTTAAAAAGGGAAAAATCCGGGCAATCATCTCACCAAACATGTCGGTCGGCGTGAATGTATTTTTCAAATCGGCCCAGGAAACTGCAAGGATGTTGGGCAGCGATTACGGAGTAGAGATTGTTGAAGCGCATCACGTGCACAAGCGCGACGCCCCTAGCGGAACCGCGCGGAGGATTGCGCAGATCATCGCGAGAGAATTCAACTGGAGCGAAGATAAAATCAAAATTAAATCGATTAGAGAAGGCGAAATTGTCGGTGAACACACGGTGATATTTTCCACACCGGAGGAGCGGGTCGAGATCATCCATCGTGCACAGAGTCGTGAGACCTTTGCTGCCGGGGCGATGAAAGCAATCCGCTACGTCGTGAAAAAAGGCAAGCCAGGCGTTGTGGAAGACATGCAGAATGTTTTGGGTTTATAGTCTATTGCGCTCATTTAGTGAAACGGGAGTACCTTGTCTAGTGTAATTCATTTTTGTAGGAGAGAAGAAGATTTTTATAACATAGGCGAAATCGCCATAGCCTTTTCGATCAGAGACATGCTAAAATCCCGCTTGAAACCATTTACCTACACTCCACGCGAGGTTGAAGAATTAGAAAAACCACAACCCACCGAGTTTGTCGAGACAATCAACCGGCATGATATTTGCGTGATCGGAGGAGGAGGATTATACTCCAAATTTTTTCTCCCGATGGATGCTCAAGTTATCAAATCTATAGAAATTCCGATCGTACTCTATGGGATAGGATACATCAGAAATCTCGGAGACAAGGAACTAACTCAGGAGCAAATAGAAAGCGTTCGATTATTGAACACATGCGCCAAGCTCACCTCCGTTCGGGACGAATACACCGGTAAATTTTTGATAGATTTAGGGGTAAGTGATGTGCACGTAATTGGCGACCCCGCAATTTTTCTCGATTCTGAAGAGACTAGCCAAGTTGTCCTAGATGAAAGTAAAATAAAGATAGGTGTAAACGTGGCTTGCCACTACTGGGCGCTATACCCCAAATATTTGTACACGACAATTGACGAGTACACCAAAACTTGCGAATTTTTAATTAAGCATCTAAACGCAGAAATCGTGTATTTAGCACACCACCCAGATGAGCACCACGTTGTTGAGATAATGAGGAAGAAAAAATTACCGCTCAAAGTGGTTGATACGGCCCCCAACCCATACAAAATGAAATTTATTTACAGCAAACTTGATTTGGTCATTGGAATGATGATGCATTCCACAGTACTAGCGTTTGGAAGCGAGGTCCCAATAGTGAATGTTGCCTACGACGCCAAAAATTACAATTTCATGGAGTTCGTTGGTCAGAAAGACAAGGTAATAGATGTCAGAAACGCTGATCAGGAAAAGATTAAGGAAGTCTCATTGCGTGCTCTCGATGATTCGAGAAATATCAAGAGGGGCTTCAGGGCTCTAAAGCGTAAACTGTGGGCACGACAAGAAGAGTTCCTAACAAAAATTAGCAAATTGTCTACTTAAAAATTAATCAAAATGACAATCACTACTTTTTTCTCAAAGAAGATGGTTTTCTTTGCTTATGGAAAGGACAAGGTAACCCAAGCCTACAGAATCTACACTTCTCGGGTTTAGGTGGAGATGGAAGCGGCCCGACCATGTGTCCATACTTCCGGCGGGGCATCGAAACACCAAAATCTTTTCACCTTGCCAAATTAAATAAAACTTGAGAGCATACTATAGCGGGGCGACTGAATGGCGAAAATCCCAGTTGCTGTCTTGGGCGCGACGGGCGAGGTTGGGCAGAAATTTGTAATCAACCTTCAGAGGCA
>CAZESD010000070.1:0-2906 GCA_964514945.1 Hadarchaeota archaeon (SeqCode) | reverse complement strand
AGTTATGGAGCAGCTCGATGGCACTTTAAAAGTGAAGACTACCGCGCCACCGGTCAAGGGTGCCGCGAACAGAGCGTGTATCGAGTTGCTCGCGAAACATTTCGGGGTGAAGCGATCAAACATCAGGATAATTGCTGGACACACATCACGGGACAAAATCGTTGAGGTGGATCAGAACTAATCAAGTTTAAACAACCGCATAAGTTGGGCAGCATTTTCGTACATTTCAAAATTGTTAAAAAGAATGTAGACCTCACGATGCTTCTTTGCCAATGCTCGCGCTTTTGACTCGAGTTGCCTCAGCTCGGCAAGTGAATAACCGTAGTTGTAATCATACTCTCGCGGGTTGAGTCCGTGCAAACGGATGTACGCGATTGGATACTTAGAGGCCGGCTTGCGACGCATCAAATCGACCACATGCACAAGCTCGAGCTCCTCACATAGTTTCGCGATTTCGTCGGGATGCTCTTTCCAGTCCCCGCGGGGCTCCCAAGCCAGAGCGAGTTCACCTCGATCGATTTTCGAGAAAAATTTGCGCATATTTTCAGCATTTTCTTTGGTACATTTGAAGTTAGGAGGGCACTGAATTACGCAAACTCTTGCATCGAGAGCATCGGCAATCTCTTTCGTCCGCTTCCACGCCTCGAAGTTATCGCGCGTCGGGCGGAGCCACCCATATTGTCTTCGTTCAAGTTCTTCCGGCTTCAGGCCCGAGCGGCGCCAGGTTGGGCTTGTTGGTAAATGGGTAAGCGCTTGCCACGCTTTGATCGAAAACTCAAATCCCTCGGGCGCCTCTACACGCCAGCGCTCAGCGGTTTTAACCATGGGCAATTTGTAAAACGTTTGCTGTACTTCAACGAGCGAGAATTTTTTCATGTAAGCCTTAAGGCCACCTTTAAAGAACCCCCATCCACAACAGCCGACTTTGATTTTTGACATCCTTCTCAGAAGAGATTGGTGAGTAAATACTTAATTTTTTAGGCTTTGAGAGCGCTCCCAATTGCGGTGAAAGAGTGCCCCAGAAGCAGGAGGAGATGATGGAGCTCGCTAAGCGGCGCGGGTTCATCTGGCCTTCGTTTGAGATCTATGGAGGGGTTGCAGGTTTCTATGATTTCGGACCGCTTGGAGCACTTTTGAAGAACAAGATTATCCAGAAGTGGCGTGAGTACTACGTTATTAAGGAAGGGTTCTTCGAGATAGATTCCCCCAACGTTGTGCCTGAGGAGGTCCTGAAGGCGAGCGGGCACGTCAATCACTTCGTTGACGCGATGGTTGAGTGTCAGAAGTGTGGTGCTGCATTTAGGGTCGCAGATCTGGCGCGCGAGCAAACAGGTAAAGATATCGAAGGTATGTCCAAGGAGGGGATGAATCAGTTCGTGAAAAAGCATCGGGTGCGCTGCCCGGACTGCGGCGGGGAGCTGGGAAAAATTTTCGATTTCAACGCGATGTTTCGAACGGCGATTGGTCCCGGGAGTCAGCGCGTGGGTTACTTGAGGCCGGAGACTGCGCAGGGGATTTTCATCGATTTCAAGCGACTTCAGCGCCACGCACGGGGCAAGCTGCCGTTTGGAGTAGTGCAGATTGGCAAGGGCTACCGCAACGAGATCTCCCCGCGTCAGGGCATCATAAGGCTGCGAGAGTTCACGATGGCGGAGGCCGAGGTCTTCTTCGATCCAGAGGATTCTCATCACCCAAAGTTTTTCGAGTTGGCAGGGGAGCAGCTCAGACTCTGGCTGGCGGGCGATCAGCAGCATGGCAAGGAAAAGCTAACTGAAGTGATGGCTGGAGAAGCTGTTAAACAAAAGCTCGTGTGCAATGAACTCATGGCCTACTACCTCGCGCTCACCAAGCGTTTCCTGCTCGATTTGGGCATTCCAGGTGAGGCAATTCGATTCAGGGAACAAACTCCAGGGCAACGAGCTCATTACTCCAGCGAGACATGGGACGCCGAGGTATCGACTGAACGGTTCGGCTGGGTCGAGGTCGCGGGGCTGGCCTACCGTACGGATTACGATCTTTCTCGCCACGCTCAGTTCAGCAAGGAAGACATGATGATATTTTCCGCAGATAAAAAGCGGAAAGTGCTCTGCCATGTGGTGGAGCCTTCTTACGGCATCGATCGCCCACTTTATTGCATGCTTGAGCACTCGTATGTGTCGGAGAAGAAGCGCAAGTATCTTCGACTTAAGAAGGAACTCGCCCCCATCGAGGTCGGCGTCTTTCCATTACTCAACCGCGATGGAATGCCTGAAAAAGCCCGTGAGGTGTATGAAAGTTTGAAGTCAAGGGGGTTCATGGCTGAATACGATAACGCAGGCTCCATTGGGCGTCGCTACGCACGCGCGGATGAGGTTGGAACCCCTTACTGCGTGACCATCGATCATCAAACGCTCGAGAACGGTACCACGACGATACGGAACCGTGACACGACAGACCAAATTAGAGTCAGCATCGAAGAACTTCCCCGCATCCTACGCTCGTTGTTATATGATGAAGTTCCTTTCTCAGAAGCCGATGCGTCCACTAAAAAATCAAGTAAATCATGAGGGGCAACGCCACGAAGAGAGATACAAAGGTCAAGTAGAACACCATCGCCCCGTAGAGCTTGAGGTCTAGCTTGAAATTGTAGGCGAGGAAGATGTTGAAGATGGCGGGCGGCATTAGTGATTGAATGAGCGTGGGCTTGGGCGAGATATCGGTGGCTATACTCAACCCGGTTAACCAAATCAATGCGAAAATCACGAGCGGGCAGACCAAGAACCTTATCGCGCCCACGGTCACCAGCTTCGATACGTACTTGCGGGGATTGACTAGGGGCATTTGGTAACCGACGAAAAGAAGCATCAAGGCGAAAAACGGCTTGGCGAGGTAAACGTCAAATGTTTCTCTCACTACATCAGGCAGGT
>CAZESD010000069.1:0-2950 GCA_964514945.1 Hadarchaeota archaeon (SeqCode) | reverse complement strand
AGAAAAGTTGGCCCCCACTTGAACTTGTTGAGGATTTCTTCCGCACGGGTTTTATCGCCTAGAATTACTAAGGCTGCCGCGAGTGCCTCAGCTGTGCTCAGCGTGGTCGGACGCCCGTAGTGGGTGGGGTTTGTTGCGACTAGGTAGGGCAAGGCCCGCGGCACCATTCGCGCTCGGATGCGGGAAATTTGTTCGATTTGCTTCCAAGAGCAATCGAGCGCCACTAATCCGTGCTTTCTCGCAATCTCGGCGTCCTCTCCAGAGAGCGCTCGCTCCGCAAATGGATCAAGCAAAATTGCGCTTTGCGGCAAATCCTGGGGCTGAAAGACCATCTTAATTTTTCCAAATCGATGTAAGCGCATCGCAGTGCACTTTTTCGGGTCGCATTCCCGAGCGTTGTACACAACTAGTTCCATCGGTCTCGGTTATAACTGAGTTTGGTAAACTTTTAAGTAATGATTGAACAAGGCGGGTTGGGTACCCCATGACTCAGCGAGTACTTTCCAATGCGACCATCTTCGAGGGAGAGGAGCTCGAGGTCACTCGCGGCTATCTAGTGATCCGCGATGGCATAATTAAAAAAATTTCCGAAGGCTCCCCATCGGGGCGGGCCACTGATCTAAAACGGGGGTTCATTTTACCACCTTTTGTGAACGCGCATACTCACGTCGTAGATTCCGTTGCTAAGGAACTCTACCTCGGTAAGACACAACAGGAAGTTGTCGGTCCGGGCGGGGAGAAATTTCGTGCTCTGGGCTCACATTCGCGTAGTGAGTTGCTTGCATCGGTTCGCGCAACGCTTCAGGACATGTTCCGCACTGGCACTCTGGCCCACTGCGATTTCAGGGAAGGTGGTGTAAAAGGAGTCGAACTCCTTCGAGAGGCATCGCACAAAGTGGTGAAATCAATTATTATGGGTCGCTCTTCCACACTCAAAGAACTAAACTTTGTTTTAAAAAAATCGGATGGAATCGGTTTGCCTTCGCTCAATGCTTTCGATGAAGAGGGACTTCGATCAATTGCTAATCAAACTAGGCGGGCGAAGAAACTTCTCTCAATTCATGTTGCCGAGTTAACGTCTGCCCGAGATGAAGTCGAGCGAGCACTTGAACTTCGCCCATCTTTTATCGTCCATGCGACCCACGCGGACGAGGAAGATTTCGTATCTTTACAAAAGAATGATGTCCCCGTTGTGTTTTGCCCCCGGGCGAACGGCTTGCTGGGCGTCGGCACCCCCTCTATCCACCTCGCACTCGCAACCAACGTTCGTTTTTGCTTTGGAACGGACAACGCGATGGTTTGCCAGCCGAACATGTTTAAGGAACTCTCGTTCGCTTGGGCGTGCCTGCGCCGAGCCGATCCAACGGCGGGAGGCGAGGAAGCGCGCAAGCTCCTGCAGGCCGCGACGATTGAACCCCTAAAGCTTTTCAATTTACCGTGGGGGCCCATTGAGGAGGGGAGGAGCGCGACATTCATGGTGCTCACCCGCGGAAATAATCTCACGAATCTCACCAACGTGCATGCGGGATTGATTAATCGGGCGCGAGCGGACAACATCCGAGCGATTTACGCGCGCGGCAAAATTTTATAAGCTTGAGAATCAACCAAAAATTGGTGTTTTAAGGGGTTAACTAGCGCAGTGAATGGTGGACGGAAAAACATGCAGGTCAAAGATGTGATGACCAAAGAGGTTAAGTGGGTAGAGGTGCCCGGTACCCGAGCGGAGGCCCTCGATCTCTTGAGGAAACTAGGTACAAACGCGGTTCCTGTGGTGAAGCGGGGCACCGATGAGCTCGTTGGGATGGTGACGCTCCGCAAGTTGTTCGAGAAATCCGATGAGAATCAACTCGCGATGCTTGTGGATCGTGACGTTCCGACCGTTGCGCTGAGTGATAGGCTCGAAGAAGCAGCAAATCGTTTACTCACGGCTCACGTCCGCAGGCTGCCTGTATTAAAAAACAGAAAACTCGTTGGGATCATTACGGTGAGAGACATCGTTTACCGCGCGATCACCGAGATGAATTTGGGGCGCCCGGCATCGGATTTCATGCGCCCCCACGTTATCGCTGTCTGGGATGGAACCCCGCTCAAGGCTGCAGTGGAGATTATGGACCTCTCCGGCTTCCGAGCCTTGCCCACGATCGACGAGAGCGGCAACCTAGTCGGGATCATCGATGATACAGACATCCTCAAGGTGAGTGAGGTCGAGACCGAGTCACGAATGAGCCAGATGACAGGGCGAAGCGAGGGCGATAGCTGGACATGGGACAGTGAAAACCGGATTTACATCACCAAGCGGGAGCTGAAGGTTCCGGATAAGTTCGTGCGGGACGTGATGACGAAGGAGCTCGTAACGATAACCCGCAAGACTTCTGTTAGTAGAGCAGCACAACTTATGAAGCAGCACAAAATTGAGCAGACCCCAGTTTTGTCCGCGGAGGGTAAGTTCATCGGCATCGTGCGGGATGTCGACCTGTTCCGAGTTTTATAGAACCGTCGCGGGGAATTCCTCACTTTTCAAGCGGAGATGATATTTTTCGCGTTCAATAAAAGCAAAAAAGCTTAAACTGCTTCTTGACCTGTATAAAAATGTGCGGGGATAACTCAACCTGGGAGAGTGTCGGTCGTTCGAGTACACGATCGAACGGACAAAACTGAAGTTCCCAGAAACAGATATCCGAATGTTGGGGGTTCAAATCCCCCTCCCCGCACCATCAAAACCACTGAAAATAATAAAAATTAACTACAGCCTCATTTTCTCGTAGCTTATGTCCACGCCCTCTTTGTTCCACTCAAAAACCGGCACTTCCCTCGTCAATCGCTTGAACTTCTCGCTGAGCGCATGCACGATGATCGGCAAGGCGATCGTCACGTCCGCAAAACACATTACCTTGCCCGCACGCTGATGTATCTTCCCCCACGATTGCGCTTCCTCGAAGGTGCAACCCGA
>CAZESD010000068.1:0-3039 GCA_964514945.1 Hadarchaeota archaeon (SeqCode) | reverse complement strand
AGTTGGCGAGCTTCGGATTTGGAGGTGACTTTGAGATGTTCCAGTTCTGACACCAGGGACAACTGAAATTGCAAGAGTACGTACCAACTGTTAGCGCAACGCTTCCCGGCCAAAAATGGTAGAAGGGCTTTTTCTCGATGGGGTTCGCGGAGATGGAGGAGATGTCGCCGTAGACGAGTGTGTGGAGTTCGCCGTTAATGTTTTCCCGCGTCTTGCAGAAGCCGAGCGCGCCGAGAGCGATCTTGCAGCGGCGTTCACAGAGGTTGCATTGCGCTCGTTTATTCGACAGTTCCTCGAATAGCAGCGCTTGCTTGATGGTAGGCATCTCGAGTCCAGCCAATTTTATACCCAATACAGAATTGTACTTTTTTGGCCTTAACTAAGCACGACTGGTTTTTTACCCAAAAATTCTGCGGCTGTTAGAACTTTCTTTCCTCGACGTTTGCCTTCATTCCAAACCTCACGTGTCCACTCCTTAAACTTCGGTTCACGAGGCAAGTGATGGTCGTAAATCATTAACCGCACATCAGTTTTCCTAAGTATCCGCACGGCGTTCGATACTGCGCGATTCATGGTGGTGCGGGTGGTGAGATAGCCAAACATGTAGGTCATGGGGCCATCGAGAATGAGCACGTCAGGATTTTCCCGGATGATCCAGTTGGCATAATCCTCGATAATCGGACCGTCAAGATCAGAAGAATGAATCAGCTTCTCGCCACCATACTCGATAACAGTTGCGAAGACCCAACCCACACGCGAGAATTCGATGCCGTGGAAGAGGGGCGGGGTGAATCTGAGCTTGGTGCGTCCAAATTTGAATTCTTTACCTTCGGGAAATTTGATCTCTATATTTCTGAACTTAAGCTCAGGTATCACTTTAGAAGAGTTCCATTTTTGTGCACGTTTTTGGAACCACTTGAGCCCCTTTTTAAACAACTCCCTGCGTCTTTGGTCGTAATCTCCGAAGCTCTTGTCTCGAGCGCGGGGAATCTCATCAAGCGGATTTCCATATGACTTCCGCTCTCGCTTCTGGAGTATATCATCAAGACCGAACTTACCAAAGGAGCGGCATAGATTGTCGAAGAAATGTTCGGCTCGCCCTCGTTGAGAATCATTGATGTGGTCGTTAGGATTCTTCACCAGTAGGAGTTTGTTTTTGTAAAGTCCGCGGTCGAAGTCGGTGAAGTGGTCGTAGTGGTAGTGAGAAATCACAACCACATCCGCCTTGCGGCTCGCCTTCTTGATTGCGCGCATTCCTTGAGCTTCCCAGTAAAGCTTCTTCGCCCATGACGCTGGGAAGCTCGGCTGCATCACCGCGACCCCGGGGTCGATGAGAACGCTGACATCAGGCGTTTTGACCAAGGTGCACAATGATTTTGCGCCGAGCGAATCGAACCAAATCGGCTTGAAAGAAATCATACCCATATACCCAACGTTTTGAGTTCTGTCCTTTAAATTTAAAGTATTTCAAAGCACAAGGGACTTTTGGGTTAGGTATGGTTCGTAGGTGCCCGAAGTGTGGCAGCAAGATGCTTAAGGATTCGACGGCAGTTGTCAAGCTCAGAGCACTCGATGCCCGGTATTATTGCACAAATTGTGGCTACTTTGGGGCTCTGGTTTGGGAAGATGGCGATTTCAAGAAGGTCGATAATCTCCCCAAATCCAAGTGGTTACGCAAGCGGCTGAAGCATGAGCGATGAAATTACCTACAACGACCATTGGGGAAACAATAACCCCCAGATGACTTTTTCTTTAAATTAGTTCTTTAAAATCTTTAATTCATCCTACCAAAATTTCGCGTTTCAATTTTTCAGAACAAGTTGCTTTTAGGTTAGATTTGTTATACTATCTCCCGATGAAAAATATTCATGCACGATTTGTTCACTTGCCAACATAGTCCAGCCAGAATTCGTACTTAGGCTCCTTTCCGCGGACAGTATTGAAGAATATGCGTTGAAGCTTCTCCGTGATAGGCCCGCGCTTTCCACCCCCTATGGGCTTGCCGTCCACCTCACGGATCGGCGTCACCTCGGCGGCAGTGCCTGTAAAGAAAGCCTCATCCGCCGCATAGAGCTCATTCGGCTTGAAGTCATATTCCTCGAAGCTTATCCCCTCATCGTTTGCGATTTTTATTATCGAGTCTCGAGTTATCCCAACGAGTGCTCCCGAGGAGGCTGGGGGGCTTATGAGCTTACCGTCCTTCACTATGAACACGTTCTCCCCTGGACCCTCCGCCACGTTCCCGTCAATGTTCAGGAGGATTGCCTCATTATAGCCCGACTGCAAAGCGTCAACCTTCGCCAATATGGAATTCGCATAATTTGCTACTACTTTAGCTTGGGGCGGTAGGATGCGCGGATGAATTCGGAGCCACGGAGATATTTTCACCCGAATTCCTTTCTCGAGTCCCTCCTCTCCCAGATATGTGCCCCAGGGCCAAACCGCGATCGCCACGTTCACCTTAGAGCCCTCGGGATTCAACCCCATTATGCCGTAGCCATAAAAAGCGATGGGACGAATGTAGCACTCCTCAATTTTATTTGCTTTTATCGTTTTCTTGACTTCTTTTATCAGCTCCTCGACTGAGTACGGAAGTTCAATCCCAACGAATTTTGCCGAATTTTCTAATCTTTGCATGTGATCTTTGAGCCTGAAAACCGCCGGACCTTTCACAGTTTTGTAGCAGCGGATGCCTTCGAAGACACCCATCCCGTAGTGGAGGGTGTGGGTAAGCACGTGCACGTTTGCCTTTTCCCAGGGGACGAGCTTTCCGTCCATCCATATGAACTTCGTGGGAGTTAACGCCATCTGCCTCACAACACGATTTCTTCGCTGCTTTATAACGATAGTGTCGTTCAGCTAAAATTTTTCCGAAATACGTTGCCCGTCACGAAGTCGGAGGTTCCATTACTGCACTAACTCGGTAAGAGCCTGAAGCATTTCATCCACATACTCAAAGGGTATGTATCCCATGTTCCCTATCCTGAAAGTCCGCTCCTTCAGCTCACCGTATCCTTTTGCCAGCTCGAACCCGCGCTC
>CAZESD010000067.1:0-3213 GCA_964514945.1 Hadarchaeota archaeon (SeqCode) | reverse complement strand
CTCCAGAAAGCGTAGGCGTCGGCGAGGTCTTGTAGTTTGACCAGAGTGTCGTCCTCGCGAAAAGGTCCCGTCCGCGCCCGGCGAAGCTCTCGCATGTGGGCACCGCAACCCAAGGTCTCCCCGACATCAAACATGAGCTTTCGCATGTAAGTGCCCGCCTCGCACCCGACGCGCATGAGCACGTCCCTGCCCTCCCGCTCCAAGAGCTCGATGTAGTAAATTTTCCTCGTACGGAGCACCCGCTTGACGGCTGCCCGTAAGGGAGGACGCTGATATATCTCGCCTTCGAACTCGTGCAACACCTGCTCGAGCTTATGATCAGGTACATCACCGTGGAGGTGCATCACGCAAATGTACTCTTTTCCCGCTGGCAGCAACGTCTGGACGATTTTTGTCGCATCCTCGAGCGCTGTCGGCAGCACCCCGCTAACCTTTGGGTCGAGCGTTCCCCCGTGCCCCGCGCGGCGAATCTTGAGCACGCGCTTCACCCAAGCGACGATTTCGTGGGAGGTTGGTCCAATGGGTTTGTCAAGGTTGATGATTCCCAAGCGCAGGTGTTCACGAATTGGGCGCTTGTTGGGTTCGCAACCGTGACTGGGATCGGTCATATCTTGAGCCCGGATTAGAATTTCACGCTTGACATCGGAGGGTAGTTTGCCCACTTAAAACACCTATTACTGAACGCTAGGCTGTGCCTTCCTTGGGCTCAGAAGGTTTCTCTGATGGCTTTTCTGTTTTTACCAAGCCCGCTGCCTCGAGCGTGCGTTTGACATCCTCGTCCGAGGCCCCCTTCGCAATTTCAACTTTTTGCTCCAAGGGCTCGAGGTGTGCGATGTTGCATCGGCGCCGTTTGACCCCGGGGCCGCTCACCACCACGTAGACGTTGCCGAGCACGTCCACGATGACGCACCGCTTGCCCGCCTCATGCCCAGCGAGTTTCACGCAAACCCGACCTACTTCCATCACCATCTCACGACCTCTTTCGAATGGACTGCCCTACCGCGAGCTCCAAAATCCGTACCATCTCCTTGGCGGTGAAACGCTCAGTGTTCAGCACGATGTCAAACGGGGAATGATCATTGACATCTATACTGTAAAATTGTTTGAAACGCTTGGCCTCGCTCCGCTCCCGCTTGCGAGTTTCGTTAAGCACCTCTTTGTACTTCCGCCTCTCCCGACGAGCAATCCGCTGAACCCTTTCATCGAGCGGGGCGGTGAGCAAGACTTTCAAATCTGCCTGTTTAGCCATCCACCCGGCGAGGCGGGCATCGATAAGCACATTCCTGCCCTTCGCAGCCGCTGCAGTTAGTCGGTCGATTTGGTGATCTATGCTGGGGCGGCGTTCGGCGCAACGGGAAAATTCGTCGAGCGTCATCCCCCGTTCTTTGGCGAGCTGCCTGAAAACGGTCCCCGCACAGACATAGCGGAGTTTGAATTTTCTCACCAGCGCCCGTGCGGCAGTCGTCTTTCCCGCCCCGTGCAAACCGCTTATAGCAACGACTACCATTCGCTCACGCTCGAGCAGCTTCTTTGATCACCTGACGTGCACATGCCGGGCAGAAATAACCGCCATAGGGGCGATTCGGCATGCGGGAGCTGCGAGGCAGGGACCGCAGCTCGCTCAATCTAACTCGGGGAACGCCCCCCAACGGGCGCCCACAGGAGGCGCATCTCGCCACCCCCGCCCGTTCTTCTTTGTAGTGTGTGATAGTTCGCCCTCCGGGAGTGCGGACGAAATGCTGTTTGTATCTTGCAGAGCGGTACCTTCGCGCGGGCATATTAATCACGGATAAGCAATTTCCGCCAGATTTGGGAGGACCCGAAGTAGGTGAGAATGTACCAACTCAGAAAGCCGCAGGAAACCCAGGTGCCGAAGAAGGGGAGGTCCAGACGGAAGGGGAGCCAAGCCACGACCCATCCTCCGTATATACCCATTAGGATGAACCAGAAGATGAAATAGGGCACAATGTAAAAGAGCGTGGGCTTGAAATTTTCCTTCATCATCTGCCCCTGAAGCGACATTATCCGCTTTTGATCCTGCTGAAGCTTGTGCACGCTCTTCATGTCCCGCTTGCTCTGAGCTTCGCGGAGCTCCTTCTGGAATGCAGACACCTCGGCCTTGATCTGCCTCATACGCTCCCAGTTCACGACACGTCGAGTTATCAAGGTGACGAGGAGGGAAACAAATATCCCTATTCCGAGGACGACGAATAGCGCATATTCGTATATGGAAGATAACCCAACCCCGAGTTCGCTCGCCATTAGTGAGATGTCCGAGCGTAGGGCCCGAATATTTTCCTCCGCTGCCGATTGCTGCAAAGAGTTGAAAGCTTGGGTTATTCGGTTGTCTATCTCTATGAGCTCCGTGCTATTGTTAATCGTGTTTTCATGTGGACCGACAAAGTTATGATAGAGTGTTTTGGCTTGACTTAGAGCTCCCGATGCACTGCCTCCCTGCCTGAGAGATATGATAGAGCTGTCTACGGTCTGCAACAGTTCCTTGTACGTCATCTGCTCATTTTCCGCCTCCTCTGCACCAACTGTCATGGCAAAGCTCGCAAGCAGGAAGACGGCGATTAGCGGGCAAACGAGTACGCGGCGCATGGGTTCACCTAAGTACCTCGACCATTTCCTTTACAGCTTCACTAAGTTTTCCATCCCTATTATGGATTATCCTCACCGTCGCGCCCGTGAGCGCCGCATAAACCGTCGCCGTAGCGCGGTTTAATAGTTGGTGCTCCACGACTTCATCCAAGAATTCTTTATCTCGTCGGCGCGTGGTGTCCTTGGTGCGCCGCCGCGCGACCTCTTCAGGGGTCGCCTCAATTATCACGATTGATTCAGGATTGAGCTCCTCGATCACCCATCGAGGGAGGCCTGGATAATAGCCCTCAGGTTTTTTGATTAAACAGTGGGTGTCTACAAGCACGAATTTTCGCTCGGCCGTACGCGCGATCCGCTTTCCGGCCTCACGCTGGATCTCACGATATGAGCCTGTCGGAACCCTCCGCATCTCGTCGCGGTCGGTCACCCCTTCGCGCTCACGCATGAGTTCGAGCATCACGTCACCGTAGTTTATAAACTCATACTCGACATCCTGAGCTTTAAGCTGCTTTAGCGCCTCTTGGACAACGGTGCTCTTTCCAGCACCTGGCACGCCCGTAACCACGACTACCCTACTCACCAAATAACCTCCTCATCGCCGGGAACATC
>CAZESD010000066.1:0-3355 GCA_964514945.1 Hadarchaeota archaeon (SeqCode) | reverse complement strand
GGTAGCCGTAGGGGAACCTGCGGCTCGATCACCTCCTTTGATGTTTTGGGTACCGAACCTTTCTATTTTTCAAGCAAAATTTGGGGGCCCGGCCCCATTTTTGAGCTATCTTCGTATTAGAACAATTGCCGCGGCGATGGCAACGATTACCACGACTAAAATGCCAACCGTTAGCCATGGGAACTCAGAAGGAGGAGCTTCGTACCCATAGACAATGTTAGGCTGTGCGTCCCCAGTCAATACCGTATTTAGTGCTTCCGCCGCGTTACCGCCGGACCAATTGTAAGTGTCGCCCGTTTGGGAGTAACCCGGAGGCAGCCCACTTACGGAAGCATCCTCTGGAACCTTCAATGTGAAGTCGGTGTCATATTGTTCGAACGATTCACCCAAGTTTGTCGGGACAATTTCTGGTAACTTAAAGCCCCACTGCACTTGATTATCGACCACCGGCAGTTTGAAGTATCCATCGAGCGTCAGCTCCATCGTCGTGGTGGTGTCTCCAGTGGTGAGGTTGATCTCAAGGGTGAATTCGACAGTTTCGCTGTTAACATCTATACTCACGTTTGTAGAAGCTCCAGATATATCGATTGATACATTTACAGTTATTGGCAATTCATCGCGCAGCATCTGGTCTTCGAGCACGCTTCCGGAAAGAGTAGTGGTCAGGCCCACTTCTATCGTGGGTTCGTTCCATGAAAACTTTGTACATCTGAGTTCTTCGATTATTATGTCTTCCTCTGGGGCCGTTGGCAATACTCCAGAAAGGAGATCAGAGAGAGATTGCCCCTCAATTCCCGAGATAAGGTTGTCGATCATCTCGGCGTCTATCATGCTGATTATCACAGCTAGTTCTGATTCGGAGAGTGTCGCGCTTGCATCCACATCTAATTTGAGCTGTCCAGAGCTCGGAGAAGATATCTCGAGTTCCACGCTTCCGCTGGTTACCGGAAGCTCGCTCAACCCCATACTTTCAAATTGAGTTTCAGCGCTAACCGTAACGTGACAGCGCGCGTCAGGAAGCAGTTCTAGGGTGATATCTACGTCCATGTTCTCAATGGATGGTAATCCGGGTAGCTGTTCATACAGTTCATACATATTCTCAGTGGATTGTACTTCGGGCTGCTGTTGTGCTTTAACGCAGGTCGTCGATATCAGCAGGGCCATTATCGCGCACAGCGAAAGGCTGACAAACAACCTTTTGATCCTTCCACCCACTTTTTTTTGTCTTTGTGATGATTTAAATCCATAGTAAATTCAGGTTTTTTATTTTTTTAGGAAAATTTGTGATTTGCAGTCGTGTTTTTTTCCTTCCGCAAATCTTATTGGACTTACCCGCTGACTTTAACCGTGAGGGCCTGTAGCTCAGTGGTAGAGCGTCGGCTTTGCAAGCCGAAGGTCCCGGGTTCGAGTCCCGGCAGGTCCACTTCAGCCCTTTTAGGAAAAGCGGTGAGCACCAGTAAGTCTGCGTTGTCATTTGTCGTATATCCGCTTCAGTCGTTCAGGGCTGAAGTCCGTGTAGTGGCCTTGAAAACATTGATCTCAGTCTTACACGAAGTGTTTAAAAAGCAGGCGTAATATTAAAATCTCTCAAACGACCTAATCCTTGTAGATTCATATGGCCGCGATCGACAGCCGCTTGGCGATTGGCGCGTTCTTCGTGATACTGGGTATGGTAATTTTATTTTGGAAGTTCGGAATCTTTCAGGATGGTTGGACGGGGGTGCTCGAAGCCTTGCCATATCTGGCGGCGGCAATTTTAATACTGTTAGGAATTGCCGTAATTTATTTGGGAAGGAAGGAAAGAAAAATAGAGGGGGCGTGAAATTGATTGTTGTCAATACGGACTTCGTCCCGGGTCGTAAGATATCGAAAGTTCTCGGCTTGGTGATGGGCAGCACCGTTAGGGCTAGGCACGTGGGGAAGGATCTTGGAGCAAGACTCAAGGGGGTAGTCGGAGGCGAGATTAAAGCGTACAAGGAGATGCTGGACGATGCCAGAAAGGAGGCCATAAATCGTATGATCTCGGATGCGGAAAAACTCAAAGCGGATGCTATTGTAAATGTCAGGTTTATGACCGCCCAAACGATGGGCTCTGCGGCCGAGGTAATGGTTTACGGAACCGCCGTTGAGTTGCAATAAAGAATAACTGGGATTATCAGCCTTCCGTCGCCTCAATGCCCGAGTACGATCTGTCCAATACAGTCAATCCTGCCTTATCGTAGATCCGCTTCAAGCGCTCCGGCGAGAAATCGGTATAGTGCCTTGCGAGCACGCTCCTCGGAACACGTCTGCAGAACGCATCCACGTATCGATCCGCCACGCCCAGCTCGCTCATCTCGCACGCGAACCGTTCCCTCAAAATTTTGGGCTATCAATACAGTTGTCACCTATACCTCAAAATCAATGCAATCATCATCAAGCACAAACTACAAGTCACAACACTAGACAAAATGAGGGCAACCCCGTGAATCAAAATTCCATAAACGGCCCAGAGAAAAGCGCCCGCGAACAATATTATCCAAAAAGGTAAGGAGATGTCCCTGACCCGCTTCGTCGTGGCTGTTTTCAGTATCTGCGGAAGCATTGCCCCGTTTATCAAACAAGCAGCGACGATTCCGAGTATCTCGATTTCAATCGCACTCATATTATAGGCCCCGCTCACTCCAATGTTTTGTTCACGGAAGAATTAGCATGGTATCAATAAATAGGTGCGACACTTGACGCTCGAAAATTGCGAAGGATTTTTAACCTACTTTAGCCCAAATATACCATGCTGAGATGCGACTGGCGAAGACGTCTCGTCAGTTAAGGGCGAAAGCTGACAAAATTTTCTTGTCAGTGATGATTGCCATGCATAGGTCGCGCCCATAGTGCTAGCTGGGTACAACAGGAACTTAGGCTAAGCCGTCTGGGGAATGGCTCGGCTCGAGCGCCGAGGAAGGTCGCGGCAAGCGGCGAAACGCTTGGGTGAGGTGCAAGCAGCCTTTGAACCCGAGATTGCTGAATGAGACTTCTTGGCGGGGGGTAACCCCCGTCGCTCGCGGCAGCGAGTGGGAACCCCGGGAATTGAAACATCTTAGTACCGGGAGGAGAAGAAAGCAATTGCGATGCCGGGAGTAACGGCGAGCGAAACCGGTATAGGGCAAACCGAACCTGGTGGTGAGAGCCACTGGGGATGTGGAGTTGTAGGACTTCCTCCAATCTCTCGCGCGGAAAGCTGAAGCAGTTGGAAAACTGCGCTTTAGAGGGTGAAAGCCCCGTAAGCGTAACTGCGCAGGGTACGAGGGGAAGTATCCTGAATAGGATGCCTTAGAAATGGTGTCCGAAGCTGGGAGGCATCAACTCCCAACCCTAA
>CAZESD010000065.1:0-3512 GCA_964514945.1 Hadarchaeota archaeon (SeqCode) | reverse complement strand
CTTTCACGACCTCGACGCCGGGCAAGTTCCTCGCACCGAGTTTGATGCCCTTGTCCTCGCCGATCACGATGAGTGGACCGACGGCCTGCCGGTATCGTCTGCTACGCATCTTGCCACGCCCCGCCCGCACTCGCTTACTTCTAGCGACGCGCTCCACATCCTGCCACAATCCGAGCTTTCGGAGGATCTCCTTCGTTTGGCTGGCTCTCCCAATCCCTTCAAGCTCGTCAGTTACCACGAGCGGGAACTCAGCAACGCTTTCAACGATGTGACCCCTAGAGCTGATCAATTTTTTCTCCTTGGTAGCGGCGACCGTCGAGCGAATGGCAAGCCGGCGCTCTTTTCGGTTGATACGCTCTCGGAGAACCTTTTCGACTTTTGGTGGGTGGGCCCGTCTCCCTCCGACTGTGAAGGGAGCAAAAGCTCCACGTCCAGCAGCTGGGTAACGAGTTCCTTTCACACGACGAACTCGAGCAACGCCACGCCCTTTCCCCCATGTCTCGGCGGAAGTGCGCTTGCCCGCCATCCAGTCGGATCCCCAAGGTTGAAGCCGTGAAGTCTGGGCGGCAATCACCGCGCGCCTGATGACATCAGGTCTGAACTGCTCATCAAAGATCGCTGGGAGCTCGATCTCCTCGGCGGGTTTACCCTCAAGAGAATATATGTGGACTTTCATCTTCATGCACCCTGCTGGGAAGCCGTGCTTATGTAAGTGATAGAGGGCGGCGAGGTCAGAGTTCCCGCGGGCAGACGCATGGGTTGTCGGAGGTGCACAAGCCGTTTCGTGGGTCCTGGCACCGAGCCCAAGAGGACGATGAAATCTCCCTTGATTGGACCATACCTGAGGAAACCACCGCTTGGCGTCACCTCCTTTCCATCGCCTCTGAGCTTCAAGATGCGCTTGTTGAACTCCGTGCGCTGGTGGTAACCCATCTGTCCTGCGGCGGGGACGGTCCACATTATTCGCGCGGGCGACCAAGGGCCAAGCGTTCCAACTTGGCGGTGCCCCTCCTTGGTCTTGCGAGGCAAAATTTTGATCCCCCAGCGCTTGACGGGTCCCTGAAATCCTTTGCCCTTGGTGATCGCGAGCACGTCGACGTATTCGCCCTCTTTAAAGACATCGGCAACGCGGACCTGCTTCCCCAGCAATCCCTTGCAGTAATTCCATCTTTCCTCTATCTTGCTGCCCCCGACGCGGATTTCGATTAGGTCTGGCTTTTTCTTGCGCATGTTGCTGGCGCGGGGCTGGGTACACACGAGTACACGAACGTCGACAACTTTTTCCTCTTTGATGAGGGCTTCTGCGCGCTCGAACGCTTTCTGCTGGTCGTACTTTTTGGGCAAGTTTATCTTTTTAGCAAGATCCTTCGGCAGCTCGCTCGCCCAGATATCCGTTGCAGCGTTGAGTCCCCGGGTGGTCGAGCTGTACAAGCGAGCTGAATAAATGACAAGAGGCGGGGTTTCAATGACCGTTGCGGGGACGTTTATCTCTTGGCCCGAGGTCAGGCTCTTCTTGCGGTCGTCTATCATGAAGACTTGGGTCATCCCTGCCTTGTAGCCGACAAACTCTTGGAGGCGTAGGGTAGCTTCCGCTGGCCAAGCCCGCACATGGGCGACCTGGCGTGGGGCTCGCACTCGCGGCGTATAGGCGAGCGAACCCCGCCTTGGGTGATGTTTTCGCCTTCCCATTTTATCTCCCGATGAGCGCGTTCAGCAGCGCGAGCGTGGCTACAAGCGCTTCTTCCGTTCGAACGGTGGCGGCCCCTTGGCTCGGGATCGTGTTGATCACGACGTCGAAGAGTTTACTCGCATCGACGCCTTGGCGCTCGCAAATTTCGAAGAGCCCTGCATAAGAGCCCCCGAAGGCCACCGCCACGCTGTGAGGTTTGTTACTCTCTATCGCTTGCACGGCTTCATATAAATTTTGCCCATGCCGTGAAGTCCCTATAACATAATCTGCTTTCAGAATTTTTAAAGCCTCTGCGAGAGTTTTCGCACGAAAGACTTCGTAGCCCCAGTATTCACCTACTTTACTTCGGGGTACTAGCTCGATTGCACGTTTGCCTTCACCCAAACTCTTACCGAGCCTTACCGTTACCCGCTGACCAACGCTGAGTTTTTCACTTGTGAAGCCACGCTCACGTATCCCCATTTCAAGCAGGCTACCACGTTTATCCACATCTATAACGACGGCTTCACGATAATTGTCGGCGGCGGTCTTTTCATCTGCGAGCGGGTGGGAAGGTGTACGCAGCGGCGGTAGCAAACCAGCGTAGCGAAGCTCTCGTGCACGTGGAAATAGGAGTTTGCGCAGATATTGCGGCGTTTCCATATAATGCAAAAGTATTGAGATAATCTTGACCTCGGAGGCTTGATTTTTAACGTGGGAGTCATCATCGTTATAAATGCAAACCTTACCAACACGAAAAATTGCCAGCGCGCGCCCGATTGAACCGATCTTGAGGGTTTTCTGTCGAAGGTCAGGTGCATCAGCAACGAGCGAGGAAGGCAGCAGCACAAAAAACGATGTGGATGTTCTGGACATCATCGCCTAACCCTTTACAACTCCCATAGGTTTCAAGCGGGCGACCATTCGAGCGATTCCCGCCCTATGGGATACCTCACAGACCTTATGGATATCTTTGTAACTTCTTGGCGCCTCCTCCGCGATTACCGAAACTTTGGCCGCTCGCACTATGATGCCCTTCGACTCGAGTTCTTTCCTCACATTTTCACCCCAGAACTGCTTGAGCGCCGCTGTGCGGCTCATATGGCGTCCTGCGCCGTGAGCGGTCGAGGCAAACGTCTCCTGCATCGCCTGCTCGGTGCCCACGAGCACGTAGGAGGCAGTGCCCATGTCCCCCGGGATAAGCACCGGTTGCCCAACGCTACGGTACAGGGCGGGCACATCGGGGTGTCCGGGAGGAAACGCTCTTGTAGCACCTTTCCGATGTACACAAACTTTCTTGCGCCCTCCGTCAATTTGGTGCTCCTCAAATTTAGCGATGTTATGTGCAAGCCCGTAAACGAGGTGGAGACCCAATTTTTCCGCGTCCCGTCCAAAGACTTGTTCGAACGATTCTCTCACCCAATGCGTGATCATCTGTCTATTTGTGAAGCCGTAGTTTGCAGCACACGCCATCGCTGCGAGATATGCCTGTCCCTCAGGCGAATTTATCGGCACATTGACAAGTTCTCTATCTGGGAGAGTTATGCCATATTTTCTAACGATATGTTCCATATCTCTTAAATAATCCGAGCAGACCTGATGGCCCAGACCTCTAGATCCGGTGTGAATCATAACCATCACTTGCCCCTCGTGAGTTATCCCAAAGGATCGAGCGACTTCTTGGTCAAAAATTTTATCGACCACTTGAATCTCCAAGAAATGATTTCCACTTCCAAGGCTGCCAAGCTGGGGGCGGCCGCGCTCTTTTGCACGCTGGCTTACTCTACCCGCATCAGCACCGGCAAGGCACCCTCCCTCTTCAAGTCTTTCCATGTCCTCTTTC
>CAZESD010000064.1:0-3733 GCA_964514945.1 Hadarchaeota archaeon (SeqCode) | reverse complement strand
CCTGAACCTAGGGATGGCTGGCTCGGAAGTGTTCGTGATGCAACCTGGGTTAGAGCACTTGATTATCCCTTCGATAAACTCCGGGAGTTCAACACTCTTCTTTTCGGTTACCTTGAAATCTTTAATGATGTTGATAGTGGCATTTGGGGCTGCCAACGCTATCTTGTTCACCTCTTCTTCCGTCAGTTTTCGGTTCTCAACTTTAATCACGTCTTTCTTGCCGTGCATCTTGCTCGGGACGTTCATTAGAATCGAGATAATCGCACCGGTCTGCCCGGTAATGTTTAGGATTCTGAGCACCGCTAGGGCCTTGCCAGAGGTGATGTGGTCTATCACGGTCCCCGTTTTTATTTTGCTGACTCTCAACTCCTTCTCAACGTCTCTCATTGCGTCACCCCAATAACAGCGAGAGAATTGTCGCCCGGATGACAACTCCGTAGAACACTTGGTCGAAGTATTTCGCATACGGCGAGGAATCAAGCTCGGAGGAGATCTCACCAACTCTAGGTAGGGGGTGTAGAACACATAAGGTTGGTTTTGCTGTTTCAAGCGTTTTACGCTCGATTTTATAGGTATTTTTGACCTTAGCGTACTCCGCTGGGTCTGAGAACCGCTCTTTTTGAATTCGAGTGACGTATAGAACGTCCAGCTTGGGGAGTACCTCGCGTAGGTCAGAAGTTTCAGAGATCTCCTTTCCTTGGGAGGAGAGGTCGCCGACGATCTCTCGGGGCATCTCTAGCCCCGGCGGTGATATTAAGAACAGTTTGTTATTGAACCTCGAGGCAGCATACGCGAGCGAATGAACCGTGCGCCCGTATTTCAGGTCACCGATCAAACCGACGTTCAGATTTTTAAATTTACCCATAGTTTTTCTAATCGTGTATAAGTCGAGCATGGTCTGAGTCGGGTGGTGTCCCGCCCCATCGCCAGCGTTGATCACCGGTATCTCGGCCACCTCCGCTGCCAGCCTCGCAGCCCCCATTTTTGGGTGCCTGATCACAATCACGTCGGAGTACTTCTCGACTGTTTTTATGGTGTCAGCAAGCGTTTCTCCCTTCGCAATCGAGCTTGTCGTGGGTTCGGCAAAACCAATGACGTTTCCACCAAGTCGTTGCATCGCCGATTCGAAACTCAGTCTCGTGCGGGTACTCGGTTCAAAGAATAGCGCCGCCATTACTTTTCCGGCTAGGGCACTTGATTTCTTTTTCCCTCTGGCGATTGGCTCGAATTTGTCGGCGGTATTGAAGATAAATGAAATTTCCTCGTTTGATAAGTCTTCTAGGGAGATGATGTCTCGGCCTTTGAGCCTCAATCCTATACCTCGCTAAATTCTCAAAAGCCATCATATTAAACTTTCAGGTTCGAGAGCTTTTGAGGCAAAAATTCGATTCTAGCGGGCTATCTGATTACTTATATTTCTGGTAGATTCATTTACAGCGGGGGAGAAGTTGGGAGCGGTCGACCTCTGCTTGAAAAACGCCAAAATTCCATATCGGGGTTTACTTGTTGAGGCGGTGGTTGCGATTGATAAGGGTAAAATAGTTGCGGTCCACAGGAGCCGTCTCCCACCAGCAGATAAAACAGTAAATTTGGGAGGGTCGTTGCTTCTCCCGGGCATCGTGGACGTTCACGTTCATTTCAGGGACCCGGGTTTAACGTGGAAGGAAGACTTCGCCAGCGGGTCGAGAGCCGCAGCCGCTGGAGGTGTAACCACGGTTTGTGACATGCCAAACTGCGTACCACCGACCAACTCGTTGAAGAGATTCAAGGAGAAGATAAAAATAGCAAGGAGTAAGTCGCACGTGGATTTTGGTTTGCACGCTGCTCTACCCGATGATGTGGGTGAAGGGGCCAAACTCGAAAAGGCGGGTGCCGCGTCGTTTAAAGTTTACACTGAATCTCAAGGTGATTCGGAGATTCCCAATTTTCTAGGACTAGATTTAACCATTTCAGCTCATGCAGAGGCCCCTGATGTGCTCAAAAAATTCAAGCCTCGAGGGAAGGGTGTCAAGGAATTCATCAGGTGTCGACCCAAGCTGGCTGAAATCTCTGAGATAGCCCGCCTGTTGCGCTTGGTCCATGGTGCACCTCTGCACCTCTGCCACGTAACAACGAGTGAATCGATAAATCTAATCACGAAGGCAAAAAGGGCTGGAGAGGTGACGTGTGAGGCGACTCCCCACCACCTCATTCTTTCATCAAATCACCTACGCAAGCTCGGACCGCTAGCACAGACTTTGCCCCCGCTTCGGTCTCCAGCGGACAGGCTAGCGGTTTTGAGGGCACTGCGGAATAGAACGATTGATATTGTGGCCAGCGATCACGCCCCCCATACATTGAAGGAAAAGAAAAAGGGCAAGATGAACATATGGGAGTCTCCACCCGGCATCGCTGGAGTTGAAACCTCGCTTCCGCTCATTCACACCTTAGTTCGAGAAAGGAGGTTGTCTATTTTCAGATTGGTCGAGGCGATGTGTACGATGCCGGCAAAAATTTTCGGCCTCCGCGGCAAGTCCGGAATGCCTAAGGGGGTCATCAAACCGGGGGCCGATGCAGATTTTGTAGCCCTGGATCAAAGGAAGAAGTGGAAAATCAAGGGGGAAGAACTCCATGGGAAAACCAAATTCACCCCGTTTGAGGGATATGGGGTCATCGGAAAACCGTTCATGACTTTCGTCCGGGGTGAGGTAGTCTTTGAGGATGGTGAGGTAGTTGGAAAAGCTGGTTATGGACGATTTATTCCGCGAAGTAGTTCATAGGCCAAAGGTTTTGCCGATAAGCAGAGTCGTGAAGGAGACTCCCACGACCAAAACGTTCTACGTTGATTGTCCGGATATTTCGTCAACAGTCCGACCAGGGCAGTTTGTCATGATTTGGGTAATCGAAACAGATGAGATACCGATGAGCGTGTCGAAGGCGAATAAAAACGGTGAATTAGGGTTGACTGTAGCAAAAGTGGGTGATGCGACTGCACGGCTTCACGAGCTAGGGGAAGGTGACCAGATTGGAGTCAGGGGACCATATGGAAATTGGTTCGATCTCTCTGGGAATAGACTTCTGATGGTTGGGGGCGGGTATGGCGTGGCCCCCTTGGCGTTTGGTGCGGAGGTGGCCTTGTCTGAGGGCAAGAAAGTCACCGTGATTCTGGGTGCGAAGGCATCTGATGAACTTCTTTTCAGATCGGGGCTCGAGAAGTTGAATGTGGAACTGAAGATAAGTACCGAGGATGGTTCAGCAGGGGTGAAAGGTCTAGCTACTGAAGTGTTAGAAGACATGCTGAAAAGAACGAAATTCGATTGTATATTTGCATGCGGGCCTGAGCTGATGTTGAAAAAGACATTCGATCTTTCAGAAGAATACAAAATCCCTCTGCAAGTCTCTTTAGAGCGAATGATGAAGTGTTCGGTTGGATTGTGTGGGAGCTGTTGTATAGGGCCTTACAGAGTTTGCTTTGATGGCCCAATCTTTTCTGCGGATAAGTTAAGGAAAATAAAAAATGAATTTGGCATTTTCAAACGAGACGCCAGTGGAAGAAAAATTGATTTGGAGTAAATTCAGGTTGAATGCGCCAACCCCGTGATTTCACTGACCTCTTCAAATCCTTTTTTCTCCATGAATGATTGAATCCCCGTGCAAATTTCATTAAAGATTTCCAGTCCCCGATACATTATTCCAGTTCCGATTTGAACTGCGGAGGCTCCTGCAACTAGGTATTCTATCGCATCTTCCGGAG
>CAZESD010000063.1:0-3785 GCA_964514945.1 Hadarchaeota archaeon (SeqCode) | reverse complement strand
CTCGCACTCGAGCTCCTCTGGCGTGCCGGGATGACCGCGGACGGGGAGGGCGCTGGTGAGGTGATGCCCGAGCATGCGCGCCGGGCCAAAGCAGAGGTTTACCCCGAGGTTAAGCGGGAAGTGATCCGTGATCTTCAACTTCATGAGAAACTGTTCCTGCTGGCTGTAGCGCGGAAGTTAAAGATTTCAAAGCGGGCCTACGCGCTGACAGGAGAGGTCGAAAAAAGTTATCGCGTCGTCTGTGAGGAGTACGACGAGGAGCCCCGGAAGCACACCCAGCTCTGGGAGTACCTCAATCGGATGGAAGGTTTGGGCTTAGTAGATCTTCAACCTTCGGGCGAGAGGCATCGCGGGAAGAGCCAGCGGATAAGTGTGCCCGACATCCCGGTGGCGACGCTTGAGCGGGAACTCGAACGGCTGCTCAAAACTAGCAGTAAAAGGTAAATGCGGGGGGACTTCAATTTCTTTGGGGTCGTGGGGTAGCCTGGTCTATCCTTCTGGCTTAAGGTTATCAAACAAGTAGCCTACCAATCGGGGCTTAGACCATAGGCGGAAGAGCCAGGGACTCGAGTTCAAATCTCGACGACCCCACTACTACTTTTTCTTGAGTTTCTTTGAAATTCTCCTGCGCTTCTTTGGGGCAGACGGCTTCAGACGAATCAGCCCCCATAGCGCGAGCACGAGCAAGGCGGTGATGAACAGATAGATTACGCCCTTCCCGATGTCGCCTCCCAGTACCGAGCCCCAGCTTCCGAAACAGTAGAGCTTGCCCTCGCTCGTCCCAATGAAAACCTTTCCATAGGCGATGGCTGGTGAAGCCCTTCCGACTTTTCCTATATGGTGCCTCCAGATCAAGGTCCCATCAAGCGCGTTGAGCGCGTAGAGGTAGCCGTTCTGTGAAGTGATGAACACTTTGTTATCCGCGACCGCTGGAGAGGACTGCACCCGGTCGCCAGTAGGGTAGTTCCAAAACGCACGATCTCCGACGTTATCGCGGGCGTCGAGGGCGTGGACGTAGCCATCGCTTGACCCGAAGTAAACCACATTGTCAGCGACGGCGGGCGAGAACTCAATCTGGTTGCCCGCCTTAAACTCCCACAGATTCTCACCGGTCGCCGCGTCCAGCACGTAGAGATGCCAGTCGTTTGAGCCAACGTAAACACATCCCCCAACGACCGCCGGCGATGAGATAATAGGGTAGTTTTCAAGCATCCCTGGTTCCACTACTTGACAATGCCAGACCTCGGCCCCATCGCTCGTGCGTAGTGCGTATATACGCCCATTCCACGTGCTGACGAAGACCATATCGTTGGCAACTGCGGGTGAAGATTTGATTTTACTCCCAAGGTTATTTCCCCACAGGAGCTGCCCGCTTGTGGCATTAATGGCATAAACATAGTTATCGGTCGAGGTCACGTAGACGACGTTACCGATAACCGCGGGAGCCGAGTATATCGCACCGTCCGTCGGGTAACTCCATAGATTTTCACCAGTGCCCGCATCGAGACAATAAATTATGCCGCGAGAGCCGGTGTATATACGCCCATCTGCAAAGGTAGGCGATGCTACTTCATCCCCAGCTTTGAAGTTCCACACCTCCTTGCCGTTAATCACGTTGATCGCGCGAATGTACCCATCTTCAGACCCAATGAAAACTTTGTCATCTGCAACCGTTGGTGAGGAAAAGCTTCCAGTACCGTTAAACGTCCATGCTATTTGGTCGGTTTCTGAGGCTGAGGAGATCGAGTAGCCGGTGCGCTGGGCATCGTGCCCTAAGGTGGGCCATTCCTGAGCAAGAGCGCCAGAGGCGGTTAAGCATAAGAGGAGTGCAAAGGCGGCGATGGCTTTCATGGAGCCCCTAACACCCTAAGGTCGCTGGTTTAAATATGGATGATGGGTGTAATGAATTGTTGTTGAAACTTAATTGAGTAATTTAATCTTTGGCCTTGGTGATTATTCCTCTAGCTGCAAGCAGGCCCGTCGCGGCAGCGTTGACGATGCCTCGTGAGAGTCCAGCCCCATCGCCAGCGACAAAGAGGTTGGGGACGTTTGTTTCCATATTTTCGTTGACGGTAATCTGCATAGCATAAAACTTCACTTCTGGGGCATAGAGCAACGTCGAATCTGAAGCTACTCCAGGGACGACTTTGTCCAAACGCTCGAGCCCTTCGGTTAAGCCCCTCACGATTCGCCCCGGCAAAGCCATCGAGATATCGCCGGGAGTCACGCTCCGGAGAGTTGGCACCACATGCCCTCGCTCAATTCGCTCCCAAGTCGACCGCCTCCCCGAGCGCAGATCGCCCAAGCGTTGGAGCAACGGGCGCCCGCCACCTATGGTTGTCGCAAGGTAAGCGATCGACTGTCCGTAGGCCGTGGTATCGGTGACTGGCTGCGTGAGCTCGATGTGGACGAGGAGTGCGAAGTTGGTGTTTTGCGATTTCCTCGCGCGAAGGGAGTGCCCATTTACGCCAACGTGGCCGTCGTAGCGCTCCTCCATTACCCAACCCCTTGAGTTGGTGCAGAATGTGCGAACAAAATCATCGAAAGTTTTTGTGCGGATGTGAAATTTCGGGTCGCGGTTCACCTTGACGACAGGCTCATAGACAACCGCCGGCACCTCCACACGTACCCCGACATCAATGGGACCGTGGGTGAGCTTTACCCCTAGATTTCGTGCCTGTTCCGCAAACCAATCAGCCCCCACTCGCCCCGGGGCCGCGAGAATGTATTTCGCGTGGATCCGCTTCCCCTTGACGACGAGTTCACCTTTTCCGATCTGATCTACTTTTGAGTTGAGCATGAAGTTTACGCCCTGCTTTTCAAGTGTGTTCCTGAATGAGTTGGTGATGTCAGGTAGGTACTCGCTGCCTATGTGGCGCTGGAGAATTGGGATAAATCGAACGCCAGCTGCAGCTGCACGCCTCGTGAGCTCTTCTACTTCCTTAGAACTCGTGCCGTGGACTTTCTTAGGGGCACCATGCTCGACAAAGAGGTCATCCACTTCCTTGACGAGTTTTTCGGCTTTCAGGGAGCTTTTCGTGAGCTTGCTGAGATCTCCGCCGATGTCGTGGCGAAGATTGAGGATACCGCTCGACATGCCTCCTGCACCGCCTAGGCCGCACATGATGTGGCATGGCACGCAACTTATGCACGTTCCAGTTTCAACAGCAGGGCAGATGCGCTTCCCGATCTCCCGCCCCCAGTCAACGACGGTCACGGAAAGTTTCGAATTTTTTGATAACTCGTGCGCTGCGAACAGCCCCGCGGGACCTGCCCCGATAATGAGCACATCTACCGTAGAATTCCCCCGAAGCTTAATGTCGCACCAATATAAAAACTTTTAGAGCGGGTGCCTTTTCACTTTCTCAAATCACGCACCTCGCCCAAAAAAGTGCCATCCAACAAGTAAACCTCGGCTTTTTCAAGTTTCACGGCACCGGCTTTGAACATCGGCCCGATTAATTCTTTGGGTATCCCTCGATTCACTGCAGCACCTCCCACGAGTTCGCTGAACGCTGGCATCACGAGTAGCTCTGGTAATTCGCCCTTGATTTGTCCCCCAATCTTCTTCGGAAACTTCGATGCATCTAGCTTAGCCCGGAGCCAAATGGGCTCGACCGTTCGCCCCCCGAGTTCGTCACGGAACTCGACCGCAGGGTGGTTATGCGCTGCCACGAGCAGTTTTGTGTTGAGCAACTCGGGCGAAGGCCAAGTGTGGCCGTGCATCAGCCCTATATGACGGCGTTTGCCGAGTACGATACCTTTGGCACCATGAATTATGACGC
>CAZESD010000062.1:0-3893 GCA_964514945.1 Hadarchaeota archaeon (SeqCode) | reverse complement strand
GAGGAGATAGCGAAGCGGATGGGCATCCGAGTAAATCTTGTGCGGAAAATCCTCTACAGCCTATACGAGAACCGCGTGGTGAGCTACCACAGGGTTCGGGACGAGCACAGCGGGTGGTACGTCTATTACTGGCGGATTGAGCCAGAGCGGGCGCGGGAGTACTTCAACAACAACAAGCGCCTACTCATACAAAAGCTCGAGGATCGGCTCGATACGGAGCGGAGCACGAGTTTCTTCAATTGCGGGAACGGAGACCTCAAGTTACCCTTTGAACTCGCGGCGGAGAATGATTTCAAGTGCCCGCGCTGTGGGGATAAGTTGGAGCCCTATGACAACTCGGGTGTGATCACGGCGCTCGAACGCCAGATCGAATTGCTCCGACATCATCTAATGGAGAGTTAGTTAGAATTAGGCGATACCACCCACCGATTCGGACTTTTTCCAGCAATTAAAACCATCTTGTTTTCAGAAAATCTCCTTTTCCTCAGGCGATTGTTCTTTAAGGTTCTGATAGAGAGAGTGATAACGAAAAACGACGATAATTAGATGAGCTGGCGCTTATGAGAGTTTTGTTTGTGGAACCTCCCAAAGATTTTTGGTTTATTATGGGTGAATATCTTCCACCTCCGTTAGGGATTCTACAGCTGGCAGCTTATCTTGAGAGCAAAAACAAAAATGTTGAAATCGAAGTGCTGGACTGCCAAGCAAAACAATTGGATTGGAAGGAACTTGAAAAATACATTGAATCTTTCCAACCAGATGTTGTAGTTCCTAACGCACTTGCAACTTGCAACGCTTACACTGTCGTCAGAACCTTAGAATTGGCAAGAAAGGTTAATCCAAACATCTTAACGGTCGCTGGGGGCCAACACTTTACTGCTACCGCTCAAGAAAGCTTGGAGACATATCCGGAAATTGACGTGATTGTTCGTGGGGAGGGCGAACGAACATTTGTAGAATTAATCCAAGCTTTAGGTGAGAAATCCTCTTTTTCTCGGATAAACGGCATTTCTTTTAGGCACAGAAAAAAAATCATGCACAATCCTCCACGACCTTTAATCGAAAATCTGGATGATTTGCCATTTCCAGGCTATCGCTTCGTTGAGGATGTCGTGAATAAATACCATTTTAAAATGATGGCAGGTTCAAAAGCCGGATATGCTTTAATTGAGGGGTCGAGAGGATGCCCGCACCGATGCACATTTTGCTCTCAGTGGAAACATTGGGCGGGGATATGGAGGGGCAAGTCACCAAAACGCATCGCAGACGAAATGGAGTTTTGCTACCAAAATTATGGAATCCGGTTTCTCTGGCTAACTGATGACAATTTTGGATTGGGTAAAAACACGAGTAGCTTATGCGATGAGATCGTCAAGAGAGGAATTGCAGATGACGTTATGTGGTTTATGCAAGTTAGGTCCGACGACATTATCACACATCAGGATATCTTGAACAAAATGCGGAAGGCGGGGAACCGGTGGGTGCTTGTAGGGGTAGAAAGCCACAGCTCAACCACCCTCAATGTATTCAGAAAGAGAATACGCCCGGAAGACACCAAAACTGCAATGAAATTGTTGAAAGAGAACGGCATATTTGCCCAGGCAACTTTAATTATCGGAGAACGTAAAGACACGGCTGAATCAATTGCAGATCTTAGGGAGTTTGTAAATGACGTTGACCCCGATCTAGCAATTTTCATGATCCTGACACCATTTCCGGGAACCGAGCTTTATGAAACAGCAAAACGAAATGGATGGATAGAAGACAATAATTGGGCAAATTATGACATGGTGCATGCTATTATGCCCACGGAAACTTTGACCAAGGAGGAAGTGCAGGAAGAGCTTTACAAATGCTACCGTAACTATTATGGTTCTCTTGGCAGGCGATTCAAAGGCCTTTTCTCCAAGAACAGGTTAAAAAGAAAAACCTACAGGTACCTCGCCAGTCAGGGCCTTTTGAGAGAGCTAAAAAACTTGTTCAGGTGAGCTACCCCCATGTCTCGCAACTTCCTCACATTTTTCCTCGGCGTGTCATTATTTGGACTGAGTGTTGTAGTAACATTGGCACTTTATCCGCCCCCCGTGTTGGAAAATTTCCCTTTGCGAAAACAACTGGTGGGCTCTATTTTTGGATTGATCTGCATTATGGGAATGCTCGCAGTAATTTTTCCAAGGTCATGTTCTGGAATGATTGGTTTTAAGAGAGAGAAACAACAGGCTCCTCACGTCTTTTACACGGCCAGTAACTCCAAAGGAAAAAAGTTGACCCTGCGCGGACACCATCCCGAGTGCAAAAATTTTTCTGCTCACGTAATTCAGATGGGTGGCAAGACCTTTTGTGCCGGTTGCGCCGGGCTGCTCCTGGGAGGTTTGGCAGCTTCTGTTGGAACTCTTCTATATTTCTTCGGCAATTTGCACGTTGGGCAGAACAGCTTTTTAATGCTCTGGGTAGGTGCAGCTGGGGTGGTTCTTGGGTTGCTTCAGTTTCCGCTGTTTAACATTCCGTGGAGTTCAGTCCGTTGGTTTTTAAACGCCTTTTTTGCTTTTGGGGCATTTTTGATTCTAGTTGGAATTGATGCGATAACGCAAAGTATTTTTGTCGATTTATTTTTGGTTGTTTTGATTGTTTTTTGGCTTTTTACTAGGATAGTGTTCTCCCGATGGGACCACGAAAGGATTTGTAATCTATGCAAAGTAAAAGAGTGTGAATTTCGTGGATTTTAGAAAGGCAAGACTAACGCCTACGACTTAACCCATAAACGGCGCCCGCAAAGATCAATACCCCAATAATAACTAGCACCAGCGGCCAGAGAGTTTCCCAAACGTCTATAGTCCACCCAAAATATCGACCTAAGACATATAGCAGCCCAACGATGATAATTACCGCGCCAAGAAGTATGCCAAAAATCGCGCCACCTCGGGGAACTCCAAAACACTCTTCCACGTGTGGTTCTCGTCGTTTTCGCGGCCCAAAGCATGTTTCTACTCTGCGTTCGATTGCCTTCCCCACGGGTGGATATAGGCTTTCTCCGCACTTGGCACATATTTTGGCGTCGTCCTTATTCTTAGCACCACATTTAGAACAATAGACCAATATCATCCCGCCTTTACAGTATTTTATTTAATTATGAACTATTAACTTTTTCCAAAAGGCAAATGCCATCACACTTCTCACAGTCAGAAAAAGTAGGTGAAGTATAACACGCTGCTCTTCCGGTGTTAGATAGCACAAAAAATAAGTGGTATTGCCTTTCCTAAATTAGTGGGGATTTGGTTGTTCGGGCGCGAGGAAGCGCTTCGCGCGCTGCGCGAGGCTGGTTGTTCAAGGGAAGTAATCCGGCACTCGCTTGCCGTCGAGCGGATTTCTCTAAGGTTTGCTCGGCGGATTCGTGCGAATGGGCATAAGCTCGACTTGAAGTTGGTAAGTTTAGGCGCGTTGCTGCACGACATTGGGCGGGCTCGAACGCACGGTATCAGGCATGGGGTCGAGGGGGCCAAGATCCTGCGGGGCCTTGGGTTAAGCGAATTTGCGCGGTTCGCCGAGTGTCATTTGGGTGCCGGTATCCCAGCTGGAGAGGCGAAGGAGCTTGGGCTCCCAGCGCGGGATTTCATGCCCCGAACGCTCGAGGAGAAGGTTATCGTCTACGCGGATAAGCTGGTGATGGGGCACCGCATGATGTCGTACGAGCGGGCTCTCGATTGGTTCAAATCAGAACTCGGACAAACGCACCCCGCGCTTGACCGCTTCAAGGCACTTCACGCAGATATCCAAAGGCTTCTAAAAAAGCGTTAGAGGTGGGCCCGCCGAGACTCGAACTCGGGACCTCCACCTTTCCCACCAAAATGGATGTAAGGGTGGCGTCTTAACCACTAGACCACGGGCCCAGTTGA
>CAZESD010000061.1:0-4391 GCA_964514945.1 Hadarchaeota archaeon (SeqCode) | reverse complement strand
CTTTCTGATTGCATCGATACCGGGCTTGACCTTCTCAAGCTCGAGCACGTCAAGTTCCCTAAATCTCCGAGCAATATCAAAAGCCTCGGAGCCCGTTTGCGTCCTGATGAGCACCGTAGACCTTCCGAGGGGTGACCCGTCCGAACCCACCGAGATGTCCGCAAGTTCAGCCGCGAAGTCCATGCACACTCTGCACGGCGGGCAAACGTACCGCTCCACCGCCTCTAAAGCAAGCTCGCGCCTTGGTTTGTGCCTGCGGTAGATGATAAATCGCCCCCGTTTAATGTCAAACTTCACAACCTCGGAGAGGGGTGTGCGGAGCTGCTTCTGGATGATGCCTCTGAAGAATTTTTCATATTCAAAAGCGCGCTCGCAGAATAGCCCTAAATGGAGCACGATCGTCCCACCCAAGCGGCGGTTGGTCAACTCCGAGAGCTGCATCCGGCGCGAGGCGATGATCTGGCAGGGCGTGCCGACGACTGCTACTCGCGAGCAGTAGTGCAGGTCAACGGCATCTCGCAACCCCAAGAAGAGCGGCCCCATTGCATACTTCGAACCCGCACACTCCATGAGCTCCTTGCGTACCTTTGCAACCCTTGGAGCAGGCTGCCACGGCAGAACCCCCACACCCATCACGATTGCGCCATCGATGAACCCACCTTCAAGGAGCGATGCCAAAAGTGTGGTGACCGCCCCGCCATCTTGGGCGCGCGTCTTGATGTCGGGAGACCTCGCCTCGACCGAAAGCGTTTGTCGATAGATGCCGAGCGCCTCCTCGCCCGACGACTTTCTTCCAAAAATTTTTTGCTCTAGCTGCCTCGAATCAATCACCTGCGGGCACTCCTCGTAACATATGCCGCAGTTCACGCACGCCTTCTTTAAAGCTGGTATTTCCCCTTCCATCGCGAGGCACTCGAATGGGCAGGAGGCGACGCATGCCCCGCAGGCGAGACAGTAACCAGGGGTCGTCACTTCCTTTATGAGGTCATTGAATACTTTGGCCATCCTCACCGCCTCGAGTGATCATATCGTTTAGAATCTTGCCACTCCCAACGGATAAAGTGTGAGCAAGGTGGAGCCGTTTCACGTGTGCCCCCTTAGCGATTTGGAATTGTGAACTTAAAGTTTTATGATTACAAAAAATGATTTATTTGTACAAACGAAAAATTTGCTTGACAGGCTGGCGTGAGCATGCTCGGGCAGTTCCACGCTATTCGAGTCTTTTTTGCATCAAAGCTTTATCCGCGCTGCCCGAGTTCTAGCCGAGCGTGATCCCCTGGCGGAAGCAATGCTGGGAAAGGTAAAGGTCGGTGACAGCATGCCCGTGACGATAATTTATGCTCTCAACCTGAGCCCAGACTCCTTCTACAAGGGTTCAATCGTCCGAAGTAAGCGAGAAGCCGTTGGAAGGGCCTCGAAAGCGATTGAGGAGGGCGCCCGCATCATCGATGTAGGGGCGATAGGCACGGGGCCTAGGTCGAAACCGATCTCGGCTGAACGGGAAATGCGTGAATTAATCCCGATAATCAGAACTCTGGCCCGCGAGTTCGATGCCCCCATCTCGGCCGACACTCAACGGACGGAAATTGCAGAGGCGGCCATCAGCGCCGGGGCGACCGTGATCAACGACATCAGCGGGCTCAAGTCGGACCCCAAGATGGCTGAGATCATCGCCGGCGCTGGCTGCTCAGCTGTGCTGATGGCGACGAAGCGCGTCCCTGGGGATGTCTACAAAATCGACGAGATCCGTCAAGCCCTCGGGGAAAGCCTGCACATATGCCGTGAGCATGGCATCCAACCCAAAAAAGTCGTCCTCGATCCAGCGATTGGGTACTGGCCAGCTAGGCTCGAGAGGCTGGGCGAACGCGCGAACGAGCCGCACGGAAAACGGGCTTACCCTACCGCAACTCTTTTTGATTTAAAGATCATAGCTGAACTCGGGAGGTTGAAGGGTTTGAAACGCCCAATCTGCGTCGGGATATCGAGGAAAACTTTCATCGGTAAAGTGCTTAACCTACCAGACCCAACCGATCGTCTCGTTGGCTCGCTCGCCGCGACTGCGATAGCTGTGCTCAACGGCGCCAGCGTGGTTCGGACTCACGATGTGAAAGAAACGCTCCAGGCCGTTCGGTTGGCTGAAGCGATCCGAGATGCGGGAGGGATGGGATGAGGGTTCTAGGTTTAAACATGCCGCTGATTAAGTCCGGAGACGACCTGTCGGCGATGATAGTGAGAGCAGCTGAGCAGGTTGGCGGCCTTCGGGATGGGGATATCATCGTGATATCCTCGAAAGTTGTCGCGACTGTGCAGGGCCGGGTGCGAGAACTCGCGAGGGTCCGTCCATCGCCGCGCGCTAGGAAAATTGCGGTAAAGAGCGGTCAGGACCCGGAGTTCGTCGAGCTCGTGCTGCGCGAGGCGAGCCGTGTGCTCATCATTTCGAAGGACGTTATCCTAACATTGAAAAGTGGGGTAATTTGCGCGAACGCGGGGGTGGATAGCTCAAATGCCCCACCCGGCCATGTCGTGCTCATACCCACAAACCCGAACGGAGTAGCAAGAGAACTGATAAAAGCGATCGCGCGAAAGGTGAACGTCAAAGTAGGTGTGATCATCGCCGACAGCAACGTCAAGCCCCTTCGCTTGGGAACCGTTGGTCAAGCGATAGGGGTGGCGGGATTGGAACCTGTCATAGACTGCCGGGGGCAGCGCGATCTCTACGGCAAGCCGCTCCGCATGACATTTCGAGCACTCGCGGACCAGCTTGCCACAGCGGCGCAGGCCGTAATGGGTGAAACTGCCGAGGGGATTCCCGTCGTAGTAGTGCGGGAGGCTGGGATCGAACTCGCCGAAAAGCCGAAGCGCTCACCGAAGATTTCGCCCAAGCGGTGCATTTACTTCAACGGCTTGAAGCTTTCGAAGAAATCTTAGTGGTGGGCCCGCGGGGACTTGTATTCAAAAGGGTTTAAGTCTATCGAATTTTCGGCCGATTCCGAGCCCGATTTCACTTCTTCATCTCCTAATTTCTTCTCGTCTTACCCAATCCAAAATTTCGCGATACTTTAGCCACTCTCTTGTTAAGCAGCTACTTTCTCCGCGATCCCGAGCTTTGGCGCAAGTTCAAGGCGAGGTGCGCACTCAAGGGCAAAAGCGTTAGCCAAGAGCTTGAATCTATTATCAAGAAGGCTTGTCGAGATTAATTTTTTTATTTTTTTCATTTGATCAAATTATAATATAAACTTTATCATTATATCTTCCCAACGCTTTCACCCCCCCACTTTTCTTCAAACACCCGTATCGGTCTACCTCAGGCCCATCTTCCTCTTCAGCCTCTCGAAAAACCCCTCTTCCCTCAGGTACCAGAAAACGGTCGTGCAGGACAGGCCCAGTTTTTCGGCTATTTCCTTTTTGGACAGCCCCGCCTCCCTGAGGTTCCTCATCTCCTCTAGGATCTCATCGGTCACCTTCTTCCTCCTGCCCCCCAGTTTTTTCGCCCGTATGTGCTTGGCGACCGTCTGGAAGGCGACGCCGAGCTCTTTGGCTATTTCCTTGTAAGTGAGCCCCTGTCTTCTCAGGCCTATCATCTTTTCAATGATTTCTGGAGTTATCCTCGCCCTCTTGCACTTTTTCTGCAGGTGGTTGTAGACCGTCATCGGGGACAGTCCGAGCTTGACTGCTATCTTCCCGTAAGACAGACCATTTTCTCTGAGCCGCTCCATCTCTCCCAAGACTTCGGGGGTTACCTTTTTCCTCGGCATTATATCATTACCTCGCCAAAATTATGCAATTATATATATTTAAATATCTTCAACAGGATTTAAAAAGAAAGAAATCGAGGTGATGTAGTGAAAATATACCAATTAACACGTATACTGGACAAGAAGCGGCTGATTATGAGGGTTTGAAGGCGATAAATGAATTGAGCGGGAAGGGAATCCCTACAAATGTGACTTTGGTGATGACCCCCGAGCAGGCGCTTTTGGCGGCGAAAGCTGGAGGTGCGTATGTGAGCCCGTTCGCCGGGAGGGTGGATGATTACATAAGGAAAAACCTAGGGATCGACTTCAAGAAGAACGACTACTTCGACTTCGAGCTGGTGGAGAAGATCTCTGAGACTAAGTTGAACGAGTATCTGACACGTTCGCTACCATTACATCAGCTTGACCCAGTTCCGCTCTTTTTGGACGAGGAGATAAGAAAAGCGATGGACATTGGAGAGAACAGGAGAATAACGAGCGGGGTGGACTTAGTGAAAAAAATCGTCAACATCTTCAGAAAGTATGACACAAAAACAAAGGTGATCGCTGCCAGCATGAGGAACCCCCAACAGGTTAGAGAGGTGGCTGAAACTGGATGCGACATTGCGACCATACCTTTCGAGGTAATCCGAGAAA
>CAZESD010000060.1:0-4413 GCA_964514945.1 Hadarchaeota archaeon (SeqCode) | reverse complement strand
GAGCTGTGTGGAGATAGCCGCCCAAGGGAACGCCATCGACTTCTTCGTAGACCCCAAAAGCCTTGATCGTGAACTTTCGGTTAAACCGATTTTTGCCATAGACGATATAGCGAAGTTTGAGCGTAAGCTGGAGGGTGCTAGAGATGTCCGGTATCTAGCCGATAACGCTGCCGAAGTATTCTTCGACCTGCCTCTGCTGACGTTCCTGAGCCGGAAGACGAGGGTGGGATATGTGGTTAAGAAAAGCCCGGTTCAGAATGACCTTTCCCTCGGGGACCTTCAGCATACGGGAGTCCGTCTTCCGGCCGAGATCATTCCGGCATCCGCCACGGTGGGCTTTTACCCAGACAGGGCTTCTCCCCGGCTTAGGGAGAGGTTCGCGCGAGCGGACCTTGTGGTGGCTAAGGGGATGGGGAATTATGAAACTCTCACAGGGTTACCCCGGGAGGGGCGGTTTTTCTATATTTTCAAGGCAAAGTGTCCACCGGTGGCTAGAAGTTTAGGAGTTAATCTGAGCGACTACGTTGCGATGCTGCGATAACTCTAAGGGAGAGGAATCAGAGATATCTCTTCAGATTCCTAGGGGCGAGGACTTGGGAGCAAGGTAACGTTTTACAAAGTGCTTATTTGAACGCAGTTAAGAGAGCATCTCCGTCCAGAGGTCGATCCACTCCTCGATATGGCGAGTGACGAGAAAGTTTTCTTTAACGTGTTTTGTAGCATTCTCCCCCATTTCATTCCGCAGATTTTTATCGGAAAGGATGTTCATCACTTTTTCCGCTGTGTCGGTATAGTCGTTCGGATTTACGAGATAACCATTTATGCCATCTAAGACTTGCGCAGGAATGCCGCCAACGTTTGAGGCCACTACGGGTGTTCCCTTCCAGAGCGCCTCGGAGACCGTGAGACCGAAACCCTCTCTTATCGATTTTTGCAGGACCACGTCTGAGGCCCTTTGAATAGCGTTGACCATGATATCATGCGCACCCATTATCACCCGCACATCTTTCTTGCCTTTTATTTTTGAGAGAAGTCTCCAATACACCTCTTGGGCCTCGGGATCGTCCATTGCTGTGTTTCCCACGAGAAGAAGCTGACAGTCCATTTCTTTCCTGATGCGATCGAAGACCTTCAGGACGCCTTCAGTGTTCTTCCATTTATCAAAACGGGATATTTGAGAAATAAGGGGACGTTTGGGATCGACTCCTGTTCTCTTGATGTATTTATTGATGGTGCTTTTTGGGAGATCCATGTTCTTGATCGAGAGGGGGTCGATCGATGGCTTTATCATCCTATAATCTCCGGGGATTCCCTGAGCGGCAAACTCCTCCATTTGGTAAACCACCATGTCGTATGATAAAATGAATCCTTTCATATAATTCCATAACTTCCGGTTGGGTCTGGATAAATCAATGTGACATCTCCAGATCCAAGGTTGCCTCTTCCTGTAGCAATCTATGATTGGTAAGGGCTGGGGATCGTGGATTACCACCAAATCATGATCTATATGGGTGAACTTTGAAAACAGTTTATTCGTATCTTCATAGAGTTGTATTTTCTCTCGCGTTAGGGTGATGTCGTCCCCGTGGAGGGCGTTGTGAAATTTCTTGGTGACACGGAAAAAGTCGGGTGAACCGATCATAGTGCGCCAGCCCACATAGAGGCCTATATAATTGAAGAGTGGAATGATGCTCCGAAGAATTTCAGCCACCCCACCCCCATGCGGAGTAGAACTAATGTGCAGGATATGCTTCTGATAAAGTTTTCTGCTTTTTCTGCAAATTTCAGAGATCTTTGAGTCTGATACTATTCCGCGGTAATCGGATAGTTTCCTTAACATTTTCCTCTTCTCAAACTTGTGACGATTATATAAAACCTTTAGGCTCGATGGTGAGTTTTTGATGACAATGTTGGCATGCCGCCCGCCAAAGCCTTTGGATAAATGTTCTTTTTATAATGGAGAAAAATCAAAGGACAAACCCCGTGAGACGAGTTCGGCGCTCGCAAAAGAAAATTTTTATCCCCGCAGCCCCAAGTATCACCACTAATCGGACCCGGCTCAGGATGTCGTGAATTCTCATTCGACGGGCCCGAGTTGAGATGTTTCAGATGCGAAAGTTAAAAGTTGCAGTGCTTGGTTGGGAGCCCCCCTCTAGGAACAAGGTGGCGACGGGGGCCGGGATGTACCTCGGCTACCTAGCGGAGCTTGAGGCGTTCGCCCGTGCCCAAGGCCGAAAGCTCAGCCTCACGTTCATCGTCCCCTCGCAGCGAGACAGGCTGGTCCACCGCGAGGGTTATCGGGTGCTGTTTGTCCGCACTCCGAGGTTTCGCGAGCACCGCCCGTACGACGCGGATGTCCTGTACCCGGCGACCAAACGATTTGCGGAACGGTTGCTTGGAAGACGCAGCCCCGTCAATCTCAAAAAATTTGACGTGATTTTGGCCAACTCATTCGCATTCGGGGAGCTGATCGCCCGCGCAAGACTCAACAACCTCGTGTACATCTCCCACCGCCCCGAGTTCCTGCGGGAAAAATTTGCGGAGCGCTTTGGGGTCCGAATAGCAAACAAACGCAGGCTTCGCCGCGATGCGAGGCTGGAGGCCAAAGCGATTGAGAATTCTAGGCGGACGATAACTGTGAGCAAAGCTTGTAAACGAGAGCTAGCTCGGCGGTTCGACCGTAACTGCATTGACGTTATCTACAACGGAGTCGACACAAACCTGTTCAGCCGAGTCGGGTGCGAGTCCAACGGGAAAACTGTGTTTACCTACGCCGGGCGGAACCACCCCGAAAAGGGAATCGACCTTCTCTTGCGGAGCGTCCAGCGCGTGGTAGACAGGGGGTGCTCCAACTTCGAGCTTCGGATGCTCACAGACGACGGCATCTTGTTAAAGCGGGCGGTGAAGCGCATGGACCTCTCTAAGTATGTCAAGCTGGTGGGATGGCGGCGGCTGCGCGAGCTTCCCCACTATTACTCCTCAAGCACCTTCACCATCATGCCCTCCTACTGGGAGAGCTTCTCATACGCGACGGCCGAGGGGCTGGCGTGTGAGGTGCCCACGATAGTCTCGACGGCTGGGGCGCTGCAAGAGATGGTTGATGGTGAGGTTGGGCTGCACTTCCGGGCTGGGAGCGAGCGTGAGCTTGCCAACAGGCTGGAGGAGGCCTGTAGTTGTAGCTCGGAGCGCGCGGCCGAGATGGGGCGGCGAGGGCGAAGGAGAGTCAGGCAGAAATTCTCGAAGGAGGCTTTCCTGAACAAATACCTACGGTACATCGAGCGGTTCGCGGATGGCGTGTTCTCTTAAAAAACACATTTATCTATCTTCAGCCCAAGTGAACTTTCGCTGGAGAGTCTTGGGGTAGATTTTTTTCCAGTCGTATGAAACTTTTCCCGCCCACTTGACGTAGAGGCGCGGGTCGATGTAGGACTTGAGCGATGTACCGAGGTTGTAATCTCGCGTAGCCTTTGTCAGCTTCACCTTGAGTCTAGCAGCTCTCATCCTCCCCTGAAGGCTCTTTATCCGCTTCGCACGTGAGCGGGAGCGGGGCCTTTCCCTGACTTCCTTCAGCTTCGCCTTCAAGGCTTTCAGTCTGTTTACTTTCTTTTCAAGGGATTCCTTCCAGTTCTTCGGGAGCTTTCGTTTATGGTGGCAGGTGATTGCCGCTTCAAGATTCGCCATCTTGGCCACATACTTCTTCTCGAAGTCTGAATTTTCCGATCGAACCTTGGAATTGACTAGATATTCTCTGACGCCCTTCGAGGCATGATAAGTCCTGAAGACCTTAGCCGTGAGCCCTGGCATCACTTGGCCTAAGAAAGCGTTCACGTGCTCCGAGCGAACCCCCGAGAAAATGGGTGCCCTAGGCTTTCCGATGAAGGACTTCAGGTTGCTCACGACTTGAGTAGGCGGCCTGATGACCCTGGCCCACCTCACCGAGTCCTTGCCCAGGAAGTCGAATTTTACTCGTCCAGAGTGGTTTATCTTGACGTGTGTACCCCTCAGCGTCACTGCGCCAACGGTGTCAGCTTCGTCCTTGTCCTTCTCGTCGCCGACCCTCATTTTTAGATTGTCTATCAAGTAAGATACGGTCGCGATTTTGCGCTGGGCGAGGTCCTCCGAGGCCAAGCTCCCCTCGATGTGTTGCCGAACCCTTTCAACGAGCTCCTCCAGCTCTCGGGCCTTGTTGAACTTTTCGATCTCGCGCTCTTGTTTGAATCGCGCGGTGTCGGCTATCCATAAATACTTAAGTTCCCCACTGAGCTTGTCTTGCCACTTGGCTATCCACATGGCATTCGGATCGAAGGCCCTTTCCTTCCAGCTCTTCCCGCTCGGAGGCGTTGGGGTGGGGGCATCAGGTGACAGGTTCAGGATTATATCCTCATAGGCGACTCTTGGTTTCCATCTTCCCCG
>CAZESD010000059.1:0-4446 GCA_964514945.1 Hadarchaeota archaeon (SeqCode) | reverse complement strand
TAAAACCGGGTGGTCACCTTGTGACATTCGCCCCCTGCGTCGAACACTTGCAGCGCCTCTACCGGGAGCTACCGAATTACCGCTTCGTCCACTATAAGACTATCGAGTGTTTTGTTCGAGAGTTCGAGGTCAAACCGAGTTGCACCCGCCCAAAGACGCGAATGATCGCACACACGGGCTATCTAACATTCGCACGACGCACGTAACAAACATTTTTTATTAAGGTTTGATCAAGCGTCCCTTGAAGCCGTAGTAAATGACACCGTCTTGACTCTCCTCGCCCATCCGCCTGAAGACTATCTCAACCTCGTCGCCTATCTTAATTTCATCTGGGTTGCAGTCGGTGACCTGCGCAGTCAAACGGGGGCCATCTTCGAGTTCGATGATCGCGAGCACGTAGGGCACTTGGTCTTCAAAACCTGCTGCAGCAACGTGTATCACCGTGTAGGAGAGGACCTTGCCTCGGCGCTTGAGTCGGTAAGGCTCGAGCTTGCCCATCCGCCTACAGAAGGGGCAGATGTAGCGGGGCGGGAATAAGATTTTGTTGCAATTTCCGCAGCGCGCCCCCACGAGGTTATATCGGTTTGGTATCTCTCGCCAGAAACGTGGAACGGCCATCCTAGTCACCTCGCCTCAACACATGCACCACCGCAGTTCCTCCCGAGCCACCGACATTGTGTGCTAACCCGATCTCCGCCCCATCGACTTGGCGCTTGCCCGCCTCGCCTCGAAGCTGTTGCACGATCTCTACGACCTGCGCGATGCCGGTAGCACCCACGGGGTGTCCCTTGCCCTTGAGCCCGCCGCTCGTGTTTACGGGGATTCGCCCACCTATCGCGGTCTCGCCCTGCTCGGTCACTTTGCCACCCTCACCCTTCTTGCAGAATCCTAGGTCCTCGATTGCCATTATTTCGGCTATCGTGAAGCAGTCGTGAACTTCTGCGAGATCGATGTCATTCGGCTTGACGCCCGCCATCTTGTACGCTGTTCGCGCGGCCTCAATGGCAGCCTGTAGGCTCGTGAGAGAGGGACGACTGTGGAGTGAAATGGCATCGCTCGCCTGTCCAGTACCAGCGACCAAGATTGGGGTATCGGTGAGCTTCCGCGCCTTCTCCGCGGAGGCGAGGATCACGCAGGCAGCGCCGTCGGTGATCGGGGAGCAGTCGAGCAATTTAAGGGGCAGGGTAACCGGTGATGACTTCATCACGTCATCGACCGTTATCTCCATTTGATATTGCGCGCAGGTGTTGAAACACGCGTTGTGGTGATTTTTTACCGCCACCGCCGCCATTTGCTCTTCCGTGGTCCCGAACTCGTACATGTGGCGGCGAGCCATCAGCGCATAAAGGCCAGGGAAGGTAGCACCCACGTACACCTCCCATTCTTGGTCAGCGGCTGTCGCGAGTGCCCCGGTGGCCGCCCCGGTGAGCACATCGGTCATCTTCTCTATGCCGGCCGCGACGACGATATCGTGGAGGCCCGAGCCAACGTCGATTACCGCTTGGCGGAGCGCAAGCCCGCCCGACGCGCAGGCCCCCTCGACGCGCGTGGAGGGGATGGGTACAAGTCCAGCGTGGTCTGCGACGATTGAGGAAATATGCTCCTGGCGGATGAATTGGCCAGAGGACATGTTTCCAACGTACATCGCACCTATCTGTTTTCCGTCAATCCCGGCATTCTCGATCGCCCGGGCGCCCGCTTCCATCATCATCTCTCTAAACGAGACGTCCCAGAGCTCGCCGAACTTCGTCAGTCCAACGCCTATTACTGCAACGTCGCGCATCTACTTCACCAGCAGCCTCCTGAATTTTGCGTAGGTGGCGTAGTCGATGTAGACCTTCTGATTCGCATAGTCGAGCACCTTTGGAGCAGCATCACGTTTATCCTCAATACCATCGCGCACGACGATGCTGAAGGCATCGCTTCCTGCGCCCGATCCATATGAAACTGCGAGAATCCGCCCCCCAGACTTGGCTTGGTCGAGGACTGCGGCGAGGCCTATCATGGTCGACCCCGAGTAGGTGTTACCTATCATGGGCGTCAGCAGGCCTGGTGCCACCTGCTCCCTCGAGAATCCCAGCTCCTTGGCCGCATGCAGTGGGAATTTTCCGTTGGGCTGATGGAAAACCACGTAGGCGAAATCTTGGGGGGTGAGCTGGAGTTGTCGAAGTAGACCGTTAGCTGCGGAGAGCACATGTTTAAAATAGGCGGGCCTTCCGGTGAACCGCCCTCCGTGCCTGGGATAAGGTCGCATATCCCGGCGCCAGAAGTCGGGCGTATCGGTGGTGTAGGAGTAGGTACCTTCGATCGCTGCTAGGGTCTCGCTCCCGTTCTTGCCCACGATGAAAGCGCCACCCCCGGCCGCAGTGGTGTACTCGAGGGCATCTCCCGGAGCCCCTTGAGCGGTGTCGGACCCAATCGCCATACCGTATTTTATCATGCCAGCTTCAACTGATCCCATACAGGTCTGAATTCCGGCTGTACCCGCTTTACACGCGAATTCGTAATCGGCGGCTGTGAGGTCTGGGGTGGCCTCGATAGCTTCTGCTACGATCGTGGCCGTTGGTTTGACTGCGTAAGGGTGGGACTCTGAACCGACATAGATTGCACCGATGTCTTGAGGGTCAATGTCGGCCTGCTTCACGGCGTTGCGCGCGGCCTCGACTGCAATGGTGGCGGTATCTTCATCGGGCCCAGGGACGGATTTTTCTTCGACCAAAAGCCCGCGCTTAACGCGCGCGGGATTCTCCCCCCAGACTTTGGCTATCTCTTCCACCCGTATGCGGTACCTAGGGATGTAAACTCCGTAACCGACTATGCCAACGTCCATTAGTAAGGCCACCTTTTTGTCTTGAATATCAATTTTTGTGTCTATGCTCAAGCGAGGGCAATAAAAGCCTTTCGATTGTCGGAAAAAACATCGGCAATTGCCGTAATAATCAACGGACGCACTTTCGAAGTCCCTCGATCAACTCCCCGACCGACGGTAGCTTTGAGACCACGAGGGGAACGCGTAGGAGCTCGGCTATTTTTGTTCCCAGCGCGTCTACACGCTTGAGTTCGCCGTGCAGAATTACCATCCCCGGGGTTATCCCGATTACTTTTACAGCCACCATAGGGGAGCGCCCCGTTGTTACACCAGTAAAAACAAGCGCCCGCTCGGTGGTTAACCCGTAGAGGCGCCTGAAATCGTCGACGGAGAGGCCCAACACCGCCTTGTAGCTGTCGATAACGGTGTAGCCGAAGAGCTTCTGGCCGAGCAGATCTTTGTTCGCGACGACATTACCGTTAATCGCCTTACAGACGGTCTTCCCATCGGTGGGCTCGCCGAACTCTCGGATCTCGAGCACGACGTCGGGCGGCAGCTGGGTGCCGAACACGTGGGAGAAAATCCTAGACACCTCTCCGCCTCGTTGCTCATCGAGCTCAAGGAAAGCGTCGACTACACGCTTGATGGTCGCTGCCCCAGGCGATTTCCTCCGCCCGGCCTCGTAGTCGCTGATCACTGAGGAGGAGACGTGCATCACCTTGGCGAGCGAGGTCTGGTTAACCCCGAATCGCTCCCGCCAGCGCTTAAAGGCTCCTCCGGGATCGTCGGAAAGGGTTATGTCTCCGGCTATCCATCGTGCGATTCTTTCCCTTACTTCAGCCATTATACACCGATACTAATCTCGGGGTCAGGGGATAAAAATATCGGGAACGCTCAGCTTTTGCCCCGCGGTTTTCCAGCTAGCTTAAACAAGTCTGCCTTAGTAACAATGCCGGCCACTTTTCCATGTTCAACAACAATAATCGCCGGCTCATGTTCGAGTAGGGCGTAAACGACATCGATGTCGGTGTCCTTGCTCACGGTTGGGAACGAGTTTTCCATTATATCTCTGACGTTGCGTTTGAGCAGTCTGCCCATGTTTTCGCCCGAGGCAATCCTTTGCACAACTGTAGCTTCAGATATCGAGCCAACCTGCACTTCCTCATCAAGTACTGGCAGTTGCGAAATGTCGTATGATTTCATGAGGTGAATCACTTTGTCTACGCGGTCGTCGGACTTTACAGCTACAATTGGCGAGGTCATTATTTGCCCAACGTTTGCGCGCTTCTCCATGGCGGTTGCTCGCTCAAGCGCTTTGGATATTTTTTCAAGAGTGGAGACCCGAGGATCTACGGTTCTTGCCTCGATTTTCGAGATATACGCTTGGGTCACGCCTGCGAGTTCTGCTAGTTGCTTTTGACTTAGCCCGAGCCTAGTACGCATCGCTTTGACCTCGGAAAGCCGTAGAATCCGCATAAAAATCTCCTATTCCTGTCAGTTATATTTTTGGCAAAACCTATAAATAGCTAGCAGATTGAAAATCCGAGAGGCGAAAACTTGACGCGTAATATACTCGTCGAGGAGTTTAAGCAAATTCCTCTCGAGAAACAAAAACTGGAGATCGTTGAGCGAAAGGG
>CAZESD010000058.1:0-4477 GCA_964514945.1 Hadarchaeota archaeon (SeqCode) | reverse complement strand
GTCAGCTTCATCTTCACCTTCTCCTTCGGGGCGAGGTTCAGGGACTTCGCCATGGTCCTCGGAATCGAGACGACCAGCGACCCCCCGACCTGCTTCAGCTCACGCTCCTCCTCCAGCCACGGCTTCCAGATCCCGAGCTTGGTCGCCTTCTCCTGCGCCCGCGCGACCTGTTCGGCCGTGTAAAATTCCTCCCCACATTTAGCACACTTGTCCACCTCCAGCTCGGGTTCGATAACCACCCGCCCCATGAGGTAGGGTGCCCTCGCGCGTTTGACCGCCCCACCGCAAACCGGGCATCGCTTGAGATATTTTCCAACCATCAAATCGCTCTCCTTGTGGTTTGTCCGATGTTTATCACGACATCCCCCGGTGTAAAACATTTGTTTAACCTTTATTTAACTTTTGGAAGGCCTCAGGGTGTCCACAGACGTTTAACCGTCTCAAGAGTGCTCGAAAGCCTTATTTGCCGTGAAAACAATTCTTCACCACCGTCAGGGGCGTGTCTTTTCCGGGTTGGACCCGGTTTTTTACTATCGCTGAGAGGTCACTTTGGTATTCCTTAAACATAGCGGAGGCAAGCCCGCGCCGACGGTCGCGCGGTTGTGGCCCCGGCGGGATTTGAACCCACATCTCGCCCTCCGTCAGGGGCGTATCCTATCCAAGTTGGACCACGGGGCCGACTTGCCTCCGGCTAGGCTTTGCGCGGGGGTTCTTTATAAGAGAGAAAATCCAGCGTTTACCATCCAATATCAATGAGAAAGAAAGTTGAGGACACGCGAGAGGCTTTGTTACTCTGGAAAAAGCGAGTCACTCGAAGCCAAATCTTCGTGCCTTGAACTTTAAAATAAAGCTGTTATATGGTTTCATTCGCTAAGTGCTTTTATTTTCTCTGCCGACACCTCGATGTGATCAATGTTTCGCGCAGTTTCCCTGATTCCCTCGATCATCGTGGCGACCCCAGGTGGATACCACTCCTCCCCGCACCGCATGCAAACCAGTACGGGCACACCTTTGATCGAGATGTCGCCCGTGCGTTCCTGCTTGTACTCAAGGCGCGTTTTTCCGCCGCATCTGCATGGGTATGTTTTCATTTTCTTTTCCTCCTCGTGAAAGTCGGATCCCACCTTGCCGGGTCTGGTACATATACGGTCACGAGATAACATAAACTTTCCCCAAAAAACAGAACCACGTGTACGGGTCAAAACGAGGGTGCGAGGCCACGCGGAAATTGGTAGCAGTTTTTTATTCACCAACGCACACCCAAACTTGGTTGAGAGCGTGACACTCGAGGAAAAGACCATCCACGACCCCGTGCACGGGAGCATGCGCCTCAGCGGAATCGTGCTCGATCTCGTCGACACGCCCGAAGTTCAGCGCCTCCGGGGCATTCTACAGCTCGGCTTGGCAAACCTCGCATTTCCCGGCGCCAACCACTCGCGCTTCGAGCATGTCCTCGGCGTGGCGTACCTCGCAAAACGCATAGGTGATGAGCTAAGGCTGTCCGGGGATGAGCTCAACCTCCTGCTCGCCGCAGCGATGCTTCACGATATCGGCCATGCGCCCTACTCCCACACGCTCGAGTACCTGATGACCGAATACGCCGGCAAGAATCACGTGGAGATCACCGGAGACATCGTCAGGGGTAAGTTGGGAGTCTGTTCGGAGGAAGAACTCGAAAGGCTTCGGAAGCTTAAGGTGCCGAGCGTCCCGGAGGTTCTTGAGCGCCACGGGATCGACTCTAAGGAGGTCGCCCTCCTCCTGCTAGGAAGACATCGAAAACCCTACCTCGGGCAGCTGATCCACAGCGACATCGATGTCGACCAGATGGATTACCTGCTGCGAGACGCCCACTTCACCGGTGTTGCCCTGGGCATGATAGACACCGACCGCCTGATGCGTACAATCGTCGTCAACCGCAATCGCCTGGCCATCCTCAGCAAAGGGATCGAGGCCGTGGAGGGGCTCCTCACCGCCCGTGCGCTGATGTACAGCTCAGTTTATTTCCATCACACGGTGCGGGTGGCCGAACTGATGCTTGCAAACGCCGTTGACTTCGCGATTTCGCGTGGGGGGCCGATCACCAGAGATAACTTTTACTTGATGACGGATACCGAGCTGATGGAGCACCTTTACTCGATGGACGGATACCCGAGGGATATCGTCATGCGCCTCCGGTACCGGCAGCTTTTCAAGAGCGCCCACGTCGAACAGCGGAGGGAGTTATCACGGGCGGAAAGGATGCAAATCTTAAAGAGATACGGCGGGTGGGGTCGTGTTCGCGAGCTTCAAAACCAGATCGCGGATAAAGCCGGGGTCCCACGTGGCCATGTTATTTTGGATGTGCCGTTCGCCGACATTCTGATCTTTGAGCCCCGCTTGGAAAAGGTCGAGGTGCCGGTGCTCGCGGAGGGGAGGCTGGAAAAGCTATCCAAGCTCTCGCCGATAGCCTCTGCAATCAAGAAGAGACAGGCCCCCCGCTACCTGCTGCAGGTCGCCACCAAACCTAGGTACGTGAGCCGAGTGAGGCGGGCGGCGAAAAAAGTTTTAGGCTAGGGCTTCCCGTCCCCGGTCGGTCAGCTTCAGGTGGGTGTCCAAATAACCGAGGGTTTGCAGTATGGTGACATGCGCCCTCGAGACCGACACAGGCACCCCCGCATCGCTGGCGGCCTTTTCCAAGCGCGCGCCGCCTTCAAGGCTTCGGAGGATGCTCCTGCCGACTTCACCCACGAGCAACTCGTCGGCGAACTTCCGTTTAGCTATGGGGTCCATCCCCGGCTGCGCGGCAAGAATGCGCTCGAGAAGTTCTGATCCTGGCTTAACGTCATATTTCTGGCTGAGCACTCGCTGGCAGGCGCTCGACCCGCCTATCGCGCACCTGAGGTACTCGAGATCCTTCACCAGTTCGAACAGATTTCCAAAACGTTCCGTCCTTTCCTTGGTTCCAACGCCTACGCTGCCGCGGAGCGCCTCGTTGGCATCCTGCAACCTTCGCATTTCACTGCGTAGATAACCGATCTCCCTCAAAAGTCTGCGCCTTCGGATAATGCCGCCGCCGGAAAAGAGGATTATCCCTAGAAGCAGTAGGATGATGACTACCAACAACGCTGTGACCCACATCTCTACCACTGCCACCATTTACGCTCTTAGATTTAAAAACAAGTGGGTTGGCAGTCTTAGAGAGCGATGGCCTAAATAAGACACACGACACGTCGGTTTCCGCAAGGGTTCACTTGACGAGCTTATCGACTTCCTCTTCGGGGAGCTCTCGGTAACCCTTTTCATCGATCTTGGCAACGACTATCTTGTCACCCGTCGCCGCATCCCGCTCGATGGCTATTTTAATCGACTGCGCCACCAGCTTCACCCCGTCGTCGAGCTTCATCCCATCGCGGTAGTTCTGCTCGAGCACGCCGTAAGCTATCGTTGATCCAGTGCCCGCGCTCGCGAACTTCTCCTCCTCGAGTTTGCCCCCGATTGGATCGAGGAAGTAAAGGCGCGGGCCGTCACTATCGACGCCAGAAATCACACCAGCCACTATGTAAGGAAACCCTCGCCGCCCATGAAGCATGTTTGACGCCACTTGAGCTAGGCTCTTCGTCGAGATCGAACGCTCATGACTCAAGCGGTAGAGGTTAGCCTCAGCTCGAAGCATGTTGACCAAACTCTGGACATCACCCGAGCTGCCCGAGACAGCGGCCCCGATGCGCTCTTCAAGCTTAAACACTTTCCTGACGCGCTTGCTTAGCACAAGATAGTAGGCTGCGCCTCGAGTGTCTGAGGCCAGAGCGATTCCATCCTTGCACCGCACTCCCACAATTGTACCAGTAAATCCATACATCGACATCAAGTTCTCATCTGAGCAACAACTATAAAACTTCACCGCCGCCGAACGAGTGCGACCGCGACCGCTATCACCACGCCAACAATCGTCGCGAATATTGTTTTTGATGCTCCAGCGGTAATTGTGCCTAACGACGCTCGCACGATGCGATTGTCACCTGTGCGAATGATTTCATAGCTACCAAGCAGGTCGTTCAACTGGATGTCCTCGCTCAACACTTGCTGGCTTGCCCAACCCGAGTGATTATCAAAAATGAAAAGGGGCGTAACAACCACGTTCGTCGCTGCGACCGAACCGTTGTTGGAAACCAGATATGTTTTCTGAATGCGATAAACCACAGAATTTGTTGGCCCATCTGCGCTTGCTAAGGGCTGGATGAGTAGCACGAACAAAACCAACCCCAGTGCCAAGAACCTTCGCAAGTCAACCCCCAACTCAACTGATTGGGTTTCGTATAAAAAGTGTTCAAAAATTGCCTTCAGTTTTCCCTTTTATAAAGAACCTCCATCCAAAGCCTCGGCGGGATGCAATGGATGAAAAATCTATGACGAAGCTGAGCCTGCTTTGCTCGCTGACGGGGCTGGCGGCGATCTACGCTGCGGCGATGCAGGTCCGCCCAACGATGACTCCCATTGC
>CAZESD010000057.1:0-4521 GCA_964514945.1 Hadarchaeota archaeon (SeqCode) | reverse complement strand
TGTGTATGGACGTTAAGGGCGATGCGGCGGCGGTTCGCAAATATTGCGGGGCCGACGTCGAGGTCGTCTGGAGAAACGTGCACGAGGCAAAAAAGTTTGGGATGCATGTAGAGGTGGTCAATCTCATCATCCCCGGCGTGAACGACCGGGAAGAGCAACTGCGCGAGCTGGCCAAGCGTCACCTTCGGGAGGCGGGCAGAGAAACACCGCTGCACTTCACATCTTACTATCCAGCCTACAAATTTGACGCGCCACCAACACCCCTTTCCACCCTCGAGCGAGCGCATGACATGGCGAGATCGGCGGGCATCGAGTTCGTTTACCTCGGCAACGTGCCCGGGCATAGGCATGAGAACACTTACTGCCCGAACTGTGGCGAGATACTCATCAAACGCCTTGGGCTTGAATTAGTCAAAATAAATTTGAAGGGAAATCGTTGCCCCAAATGCAGGCATGAAATACCAATCGTGGGAGAAATTTTGTAACATGTTTATTTATTTCGAGTGATTTGCTTTCGAATTATCACTTCCCAAAATACTTTAAGGACCTGTTGTTCGGCAGATTTATATTTTTAAGATAACTGAAATTTTTTTAGGAAGGTGATTAAAATGAATTTGAAGACCGCGGCAATATTGGTAATTATAATAGCGGTAATCGTTAAAATAATGTACCTTATAATCTATGGGCCGTGGTGGTAACCGTTCTATATCAATTGTTGCACTTATCTTGGAATTCAAAAGACTAAACCCAATAGGATGCAACCCTGCATCACCGAAGCCAGCCCGCTAAACTGAATTTTTTATCAAAACACGTAAATTAGTTTCATTACAAATACTACCGTCGTCAGAATTCCTATAAGCAAGAGTGTGAGGGCCATATTTCTATCTTTATCCTTTACACGCAGGTATCCTATTATGCCACCAATTATCACCCCGAAGAGAGCTACCAAGTACCATGCTGGTGTAGGTGTAGATTTTGGTTTTTTTGGTGAAGGCGCGGCTGCAACGAGTTTATCCCCACGCGTGGCAACGAGTTTAGCTCCGCAATTAGGGCAGGACTTGGCTTTCGAAAGCCAAGTTTTGGAGATTTTCTCACCACAGTTCGGACACTTCATTCAATCCTCCAAGCATGCACTTTTTACCTATAACACCGTTTATGCTATGCTTTAAAAAGTCACAAGAGAAAAATATTAATAGTTGTTCAGATGAAGGAGGTCGAATGATATCATGCGTGAGTCAATAGTCCTCAAGGGGCTGACTAGGTATTACAATGATTTTTTAGCGCTAGACAATTTTTCGCTTAGCGTGAAATCGAACGAAGATGTCGCATTACTGGGCCCGAATGGTGCTGGGAAGACCACCGCACTTAAAATCCTTTGCGGGCTGCTGCGTCCATCTGCAGGTAAAGTTTATCTCGCAGGTATTAACGTCATGGAGGAGCGAGAGCGAGCGATTTCGAATGTGGGGGCCATTTTGGAAACTCCTGAGTTTTATCCGTTCCTAACCTCAGACGAGACCCTTAGATATGTGGGGCGCCTCAGGGGAATGAGTGGGCGCAAGCTGGACAGCCAGATAGAAGAGGTGCTTAAGCTTGTCAGACTTGAGAAATGGGTGAATGTCAAAATAGGAAAGTTCTCTCGAGGAATGAAACAGCGTCTAGCACTCGCGCAAGCCATGCTTCACGATCCGCCGATTCTCATCCTTGACGAACCTTCGCTGGGCCTTGATCCCAGAGGCATGATGGAAACACGAGAGATTCTGAAAGAAGCACGAAAAAAGAAAACTGTATTCTTCGCGTCACACCTTCTCACCGAGGTCGTCCAAATTTGCAAGAAAGTGGCAATAATCGACCACGGAAAACTGCGTGCTTATGATGATATTGGCCGTTTGAAGAAAAAATATCGATCTTTCGAGCGGGCTTATCTCAAACTTACGGAGGCGACCATTTGAGCGAGTTCGAGAAGCTGAAGGTGGTCACGAAATACGAGCTGCTGAAGCAGTTCCGAAGGAAGCGGTTCTACGGAGCATTGGCAATCACAGTTCTCGCCGTTGTTTTAATCATTGGACTCTATCAGGGGCTGGACCTTCCCAAGCAGATGGGCATCCCAGATCAAGTCCTAAACCAATGGGGGCCTGAACTCTTCGCGATTTTTGTGACATCGATGGGCGCGCTGGCCGTTCTTGCTGCAGTTTTCTTCGCGGGAGACGCCATTGCTTCCGAGTTCGAGAGCAAAACGGGATATATTCTGTTCCCAAACCCCGTGAAGCGGGTCACCATAGTAGTTGGAAAATACCTCGCCTGCTTTATCGCCACAGCCACAATAATAATCATAGCATATCTGATATCGGCCGGCGCTCTGCTCATGTTCTATGGACAGGTGCCGGTAGGGATAATAGGTTCGTTAGCTCTCATGCTGATTCTGGCATGCTCAATGATAAGCCTGGCATTCGCTTTCAGTTCCATACTGAAGGGAGGCATGGGGGCGACGATAGCCACACTTCTGACATACATGGTACTTTTCACGATCATTTCAAGTAGTCTGGCTTACGCTGGCTACGATCCTTGGTTCATGCCCGATCGAGCAGGGGACGCGGTCGCCTTCACCTACGGGATACCCCTCGAGCAGTTGGTCGGGGGATTTGGATTTGGCGGACCGATGATGGGGGGGATGATGCGAGCTAGTCAAGACCCCACTCTGAGTTTCTTTGTGTCGTTGGCGTACGCGGTTGTTCTGTTTGGGGTAAGCATCTTGGTGACGAAGCGTAGAGAAATGATCTGAGCCGCAAAACCTTTTGGTCTGACGTTAAACTGTTTTTGGTCATTATGCCAAGAAATCTGCGCGAGGCTTTGAGGGGGCAAATTCCAGACGAGGAACTCAAACAGGTCAGGGCATTTGATATAGTGGGAAACATCGCGGTAGTCAAGATTCCCGAAAAACTACTGCCAAAGAAACAGCTGATCGGTCAAGCGCTGATGCAAGTTCACCACCATGTGCGGACAGTCCTCAACCAGACAACCCCTGTACGAGGAGAGTTTCGAACGCGAAAGCTCGAAGTGATAGCCGGTGAGCCCCGAACTGAGACCACGCATCGAGAGGGCGGTTGCAGCTTCAAGGTCGACCTCGCCAAAGTTTACTTCTCGCCCAGGCTGGCCACCGAGCGTCTTCGCGTGACCAAGCAGATTAAACCGGGTGAGGTTGTGGTAAATTTGTTTGCGGGGGTTGGGTGTTACTCTGTACTCATTGCCAGGCACAGTGAGGCGATTAAGATTTACTCGATTGACAAGAACCCGGCGGCCTTCAATTACATGCGTGAGAACACCCGTATCAACAAGGTCGGTGACCGAGTCGTGCCGATTTTGGGCGATGCCCGAGATGTGGTCAAAACTAGTTTGATGGGGAAGGCAGATCGAGTACTCATGCCCCTGCCTGAGCTAGCCCGCGAGTTCTTCGACATCGCATTGCTCGCGCTGAAGCCTGAGGGAGGCGTGGTGCACTTCTACGATTTCGGGAATGCGCCTGAGCTTTTTGGCCCCTCGCTCGAGTTTGTTCGCGCTGCCGCAGCCACGAAGGGGAAAAAGGTTGAGTTGCTCGGGAGCAGGGCGATTCGCTCTTATGCCACTAGAGTCTATCACATCGTGCTCGACTTGAAAGTAACTTAACTCAGGCTTGGCGCACGCTTATCCGATTTCCCGTTTGTGCGGCCCTAAATTTTTCAACGCCACTCTTTATCCGGGCAAAAGTGTTCACAGGACTAATCGGTTGCGAGCGGCCGAAGAAGATGCAAAATCCTGGACCCTCAGGCCAATAGGAAACATCACCCATCTGAGTTTTGGGCGTTGGGTTTTCCGGTTCAACTTTTACTGGAATGCCGAAGTAAACCTCCTCCTTCCAGATTTCCACTTCCGCATCGAACGGTAAAGCTTTCCAAATCGCGTCGCATGTATTGGGGCAGAGCTTTTCGAGAAGCTCAGCCTCGACCTCGAAGTCACGGCAGACTATGACCAGCTTCCTCACCATGACATCACCTTGAGTATCTCTAGCTTGAAATTGTTATTGAACAGTTTTTAAATTTAATCGTTGAGTATTTCTATTTGATAAATTTTGGGATCATCCCACATCTCACAGGTCCTTTGAATTGACCACAGGTAATTTCCATCCCACGCGAGAGCCCAAGTATCTTTTGCGGGAGGATAAATCTCACCAACGAGATTTCCTTCTGTCGTGAATTTACCAATGCCTTTTCCACACCCGCCACTTGCCCAGAAATAGTTTCCAGTCCAAACTATATCGCTATCGAAACGAATGTTATTTTGAAGATATATCTCACCAACAAGATTTCCGGATTTATCAAGTTTGTACAATTTGGATCCGTCTCTACTTCTCAAATAAAGATGATTTCCATCAGTGGTCATACCCATTGTTCCGCCCTTTTCTTTTTCAGGGATATCAAAGGAGTCATAAATCTTTACACGGCCATCTTCTAATTTGAATTTAAATATTTTCAAGAGACTAAAGTCGTT
>CAZESD010000056.1:0-4580 GCA_964514945.1 Hadarchaeota archaeon (SeqCode) | reverse complement strand
CGTAAGCGGGTCAACAACCTCGTTTAGCGCTGGGCCGATTGCGAGTACCGTCGTCGTACTTGGGGGCAACTCGGTCAACCCGGCATCCTGGATCAGCTCAGCGGGAATGTCAAGCTCCTCTGCGCGCTTTTGCAACCTTCGTAACTCCTGCTCGCTCGCCACTTTAACCACCACCTTTTTCTGCCCCTCGCTCAACCAAGCTTCTGCCCATTCGCGGTGCTCTTTGCGCGCTCGTTCAAAAGCAATGACCGCGCCATGTGCAACCTGCGTCGCGAGCTTTCCCGGACTCATCTCAAGGTCAGCTCGAACGACGATGACCTGTTTGTACTTAAACACTTTCGCCACCTTCTCGCTTCCCTTCGGAGGGTTGGGGCGGTTGAGCCGGCTGCTCTTCGGATGGGGCTGGCCGCTCTTCGGGTGGAGGAGCTGGTTTCTCCTCAAGTGGGGTTGGCGGCTCTTCGGGTGGGGCTGGCAGCTTGGGCGGGATTGGTTTTTCTTCGGGTGGAACTGGCTTGGGTTTGGGCGGCCTCAGTCTGCTTAACTTTCGCATCAATGCACGCTCATAAATTATTGCCACCTCCAGCCCCCCGCGCCAGTACGCTATGAGCGCAAAAAGCAGGCACACGCCAAGCACGGCGAGCACGAATGGTACCAAGGTGAGCATTTTCAAACTTGGCTGGGCGAGCACAAAACCGAGGTAGATGAGCACGAGCACACCTAGGCCTAAGCTAACTCCCATGCGCTCCCAGAAATCGAGGCTCTCTCTACGGGGGTAGAGCACGAGCGTGAAGAGGAAGCCCGGCACCATCAGGAGAAACAGGCCGAAAAGCACGTATGCGAACACATCGAGCATCCAATCACTCGTTAGGGTTATCTACTGAGACTTAAAAAAGTTGTAAGGTGCCGGATTGCGAGCAGATGTTGCTGTGGTTGGTGGCGGGCCTGCGGGATGTTTCGTCGGCGAGGCGCTTGCCAAACGCGGTTTTGAAGTTGTAATTGTGGAAGAACATGGTGAAGTCGGGAATCCCGCCTGCTGCGCCGGCATAGTCGGGACAGGTGGTCTCCGGGAGTTGAAAATCAAGCCTAGAAAATGGGTGCTCGGGAAGCTTCGTCGCGCCATTTTTTATCCCCCATCGAACAGGCCTGTTGAGATAACTCGTGGCAAGGTGGAGGCATTCGCGATCGACCGCGCCGTCTTCGACCGGGAGCTGGCGAGAAAAGCCGCGAATGCTGGGGCCACCCTGCTCCTGAGGACGAGGTGCGTGGGGCTTAAACTCGGGCGCGAGCCGGTGGTGAAGCTCAAGGGTGGGCGTGAAACCGAAATCGAGGCACGCTTGGTAATCGGTGCAGACGGTCCGACTTCGATTATCGCGCGGGAGGTAGGTTTGCTGAAAACTGCACGCTACCTCAAAGGCGCTCAGCTCGAAACCTTTGCGAAAGTCCGAGCCGACGCCACCGAGCTTTACTTCGGCAGCTCGTTCGCCCCCGGATTCTTCGCTTGGCTGACTCCGGCCGGCGACCTCTGCCGCGTGGGGCTCGGCACTTCTAAAGGCAATGCCCTTGGGAAGCTCCTCTCTTTTATAAAGACCTGTCCAACAGCATCCACCAAGATTCAATCCAATAAAATCCTCAACCTCTACACTGGGCTCATCCCCGAACCGCTGACTAGGAAGATCTACGCCGACCGCGTAATGCTGGTGGGCGACGCCGCAGGTCATGTCAAGCCCCTCACGGGCGGCGGCATCTACGTCGGGCTCTCTTGCGCCCAACTCGCGGCCGAGGTCGCGATAGATGCCCTTGGGAGCGAGCCCACAGCCAAGAAGCTTCGTGCGTATGAACAAGCTGTGATGAGGAGATTTGGCCGTGAATTTGAGTTGGGAATTCGTGTACGCAGGATTTTTGAACGAATGACCGATGAGGATCTAAATTCGATATTCGAACTTCTGAAGAAAGAAGATGTGCAAGCGTTGGTGCTCAAACACTTTGACTTCGATCGCCATGAAAAACTCCTCCGAGCCCTCCTAGTCAATGCACCGCGATTGCTGCCTTTGCTCGAGTTGAAAAAAATCTTGAAGTACTCGCGCTACTTGCTGAAACCCTAAAAGAAAATGGCGGGGATTTCGACCCTTCCGCTACTCCTTCAACGAGTTTGTGAATCTCGACCACTTCACTCGTTCGTTGCTTTTTCGTGTCAGGATCTTTTTCCCGCAGTCGTTGCTTTGCCCTGTTCTTCCACAGGGCTTATCCGCGTCCTCCCCCAGTTTTTCGCCCGGGTTTTTACGCGGCTCCCCGTTGCCCTTAAGCTCCGGTTTGGCCTCCTCTGTGGGCTTTCATCCCCGCCGTCCTTTAGCTGAAGCTGCCATCTATTTAAGGATTTCTTCAAAAGTGGAAATATTTCCAACTTGGAGCTACAACTCAAAAAATGACGAGGTTCGACCCCTTGACTACTCTTCAGCACAACTTGACGCCGCGCCGCTTTTCATCTCGGGACCTTTTTCTCGCAGTTTTGCCTCCGCACCCACTATTGGGCACCTTAGCCAATCCTTCCCCCAACTTCTATTGGTTTCTGAATGGCTCTCTGTCGCCTTTGATTGTCTATTTGGCTTTCGCTGCAGGCTTCCTCCCTTAATATTCATATTGTTGGACCACCCCAATAGAATTTGGCGTCGAGATGCCAGCGAATCTTCCACCCGAGTACTTCAAAGCTGAGGCGCGCTACCTGCAAGCACGAACCATAGATGAGAAGATCCTGGCAACCGAGGAGCTCATCCGCCTCGCCCCGAAACACAAAGGGACTGAGAAGCTCTTGAAGATGCTCAAGCGGCGCCTAGCCAAACTCCGCCAAGAGCTGCAGGCGAAACAGGCGCGCCGAGTCAGGAGAGGTGGGCCGAGTTTCGCCGTCAAGAAGGAAGGCGCTACTCAGATCGCGCTTGTTGGGGCACCGAACTCTGGGAAGTCGACGGTGTTGCACCAGCTCACGGCCGCCCGCCCAAAAATCGGTATTTATCCATTCACCACTCAGCACCCGGTGCCGGGAATGATGCAATTTGAGGATGTTCAAATACAACTTGTTGAGGTTCCAGCTGTAATCGAAGGCTCGAGTCTCGGCAAGGGGCTTGGAGCACGGCCGCTCAGCATCGCTCGAAACGCGGATGTCATCGTTTTAGTGGTCGATACCTCAACGAAACTGGTCGAACAGATTCGAATTCTGATTAACGAGCTTGAGGCGGCCGGTATCAAGCTTAACCAGCGGCCCCCCAAGCTCAGCGTCCAGCGCAGGATTACGGGAGGGATTGAAGTTCGGGGAGCGGGCATGTTTAAGGGCGGCGAGGTGGAGCTCAAACGTATTCTGCAAGGACACCGCACCCATAACGCGCTCGTGACCATCGACGAACCGGTGACGGCTGAGGAACTCGAAGAATCGCTCGACGAATCCTTGGTCTATCGTCGCGCCTTTATCCTCCTCACAAAATGCGGCTCCCTCGATCTCAAGGAAAAATTCAAACTACTAGAACGCGAGTTCGGTGGCCGCTTTCGGACGATTGCCGTCCAAGAAGCTGGGGAAGAGCTAAAACAAGCGATTTTCGAAAATCTCGACCTCATCCGCATTTACACTAAACACCCCGACAAGGAGCCGGCAAAGCGCCCGCTGGTACTGCCAAAGGGTTCGACGGTCTTCGATGTCGCGAGCGCGGTGCATAAAGATTTTGCGCGAGAGCTGGAGTTTGCTCGAGTGTGGGGGTCAACGCGCTTCCCAGGACAACAGGTGCCTCGAGAGTATGCACTTCGGGACAAAGATATTGTCGAGCTTCACGCTTCAAAATCCTATTCGCCGCGCAGATAGCGGGTGACCTTCAAAACAGCGTCGGGTTTGCCCACGACCGTGACGAGGTCTCCCACTTGGATATTGGTGTCGCCCCGCGGGGGGATGAGATCGTCGCCCCGGGTTATCATTGCGAACGTGCAGTCTTTTGATATGTTTATGTTCTTGATGAACTTTCCGACCGCCTTCGAGCTCGTGCCGACCGTGACCTCCACGACCTCGCCCTTGCCGCCGCCTATTCCCAGCAGCCCGTAAACCCCGGAGCCCGCCACAGCCTTCTCGAAGAGCATCACCGCGGCGCTCACCAAGCTGACCGCGATGTCGACTCCGAGCTCCTCAAACATCTTGGCGTGCTTCTCATCGTTGACGCGGGCTATCACCCTTCGGACGCCCATCTTTTTAGCCAGCTCGCAGGCCATGAGGTTGACCTCATCTGCTTGGGTGAGCGCAATCAGCACGTCGGCCTTATCGACGCCTGAATCCTTAAGCGCGTCTATGTCGGCGCCGTTGCCGTGGATGACTAGTACATCCAGCTCGGCCGCCAGCTCGTGGGCCCGCTTCTCGTCCTTCTCAATTAACACCAAGTTATGCCCTCGATCGGACAGCCGCTTGGCCAGTTTGAAGCCAGTCTGCCCCCCTCCGACGATTATTATGTATGACATTTGCGCGCCTACCATAATTTTGGGTAGCAGTTATATTAAGATAGGAGGATTTAAACCTTATTAAGAGTGATTCACATGCCGATTCGACCCGCGCG
>CAZESD010000055.1:0-4662 GCA_964514945.1 Hadarchaeota archaeon (SeqCode) | reverse complement strand
TCGTCGCCTTCGATGAGATGCCCTACAAGGCCGTGCTGATGCATGGGTTCGCCCTCGACGAGCATGGACGGAAGATGTCGAAGTCGCTGGGGAACGTGGTGGACCCCCAAGAGGTCATCAAAAAGTATGGAGCTGATGTGCTGCGCTTCTACATGCTGTCAGCGAACTCTCTATGGGAGGACCTCCGGTTCAGCTGGAAGGGGATAGATGTCGTTGCGCGAATGCTGAACGTGCTCTGGAACGTTCACGTGTTCGCGACCACTTACATGGCGCTCGACGAATTCGACCCGAAAAAAATCGATCTAAAGAGGGTACGTGAAAACTTCATGCTCGAAGACTTCTGGATGATCTCCCGTATCAACAGCGTGACGCGTGATGCTACAAAGGCATTCCAAGAGTTCGACTTGCACCACGCCGCCCGAATCCTCACGTCGTTTGTGCTCGAGGATCTCAGCCGATGGTACGTGCGCCTCGTGCGCGAGCGCGTTTGGATCGAACGGGACGACCCCAGGAAGCTCGCGGCCTACGTTGTGCTCTACCAAGCCCTCCACACCTTGGTCAGGCTGCTCGCGCCGCTCATGCCCCATGTGAGTGAGGTGATGTACCGCGACCTAGTCAAGGCTGCAGACACCGGGGCACCGGAGAGCGTGCACATGCTTTTTTGGCCATCTATCGACGAGCGAGCGATTGATGTTGAACTCGAACGAGGGATGAATATCGTACGTGCATTTGTTGAAGGGGGTGCGGCAGCTAGACAACAGGCGCGACTGAAATTGCGGTGGCCCGTGAGCAAAGCTGTGATTCGGGCTTCCTCGCGAGAAGTTAAGTCTCTCCTCCAAGCACTTCGAGGTGTGCTCCAGAGTCAGCTGAACTACAAGGGGCTAGTCCTACTCGGGCCTGAGGAGCAGGACGCCGAGTTCCGCCTCACGTGTAAACCTGATGTGCAACGCCTACAGGAAAGGCTGGGAAAACTTTCGCGGCTAGTCATCGATGAGCTTCGAAGGAGGGAAGCTTTTCGTCTGCGCGCCGAGCTGCAACGTTATGGATTTGTGGGGCTGCAAATCGAGGGACAAAAAGTCAGCGTTTCATCCGAAGAGTTGAGCTTTGAAGAGAGACTACCGAAGGATTTCGCCTTAGTCCCCACGGAGTTCGGCAAGATAGCGATTGACACTCGAATGACTCCTGAGCTACAGGCCGAGTGTTTGGCGCGGGAGCTCGTCCGACGGCTGCAGACGATGCGCAAGGAGTTGGACCTCGCGATGGAAGAACGGGTCGACGTAGTGGTGGGCACGAAGGTGGATGAATATATCAAGCTTCTCGCCACCCAGCAAGATTACATCTCGCGGGAGGTGCGGGCGCGAAAACTCCGCATCTGCCGCGCAAGCGAGGTCAAAGAGCCAGGCTACATCAAAGAATGGAACGTCGATGGGGACAGCTTCAAACTACTCGTGAAGCGCCTGTCTACCTAGCAGGGTTTTCTTTTTTTCTTCGACTTTTTGCGCTTTGGCATTTCTTTCACCTTTTTACAATGCTCATCCACACATTTATTCCTATCTTTTCCGCACATCGAAGGACGGCTTTCTCGTACTTTACCAACAAGCTACGTCGGATGCGATCAAGACGCTTTATCTTGGTGGCAAACTTGCGGGCGAGTACGGCCGTTATCGTCACAGGCGCTACGAGGACTGCGCGGACAAGAAGACCCAAACTGGCTGAAACATCCCGAAAAGTTAGGCATCCATTATCAAGACCACTAAGAAGAAAGCCGAAGCTCGCACTCGGTAATCTGGAGCTGCTGTTTTTTTGCATCACCCTTAGAATTTATAACCGCATCGCCAACTTTAAAGGGGCAGCAAAATGTGCAAGACTTCCAAGCTTTCTGGCTTTTACAAGCTGAGTCCAGAGAAGAGGCTGAAGATTGTGCGGGAATTAGCCGGACTGAGCAAGGAGGAGGTTGAACTCCTCCGCAAGACCGGCGCGTTAGAGCTCAAGCAGGCAAACCGCATGATCGAAAACGTGATCGGCACTACTGAGTTGCCTCTAGGTATAGCAACTAACTTCCTCATCAACAACAGGGATTACCTCATCCCCATGGCGCTCGAGGAACCCTCAGTCGTAGCTGCTGCTTCGAACGCTGCGAAGATGGCCCGCCCAGGTGGGGGTTTCCGCACCGAGAGCACGCCGCCGATCATGGTGGGACAGATCCAGCTTGTCGATGTCAAGAACCCCGTAGAGGCGAGGGAGAAAATCCTCAAAGCTAAGAAGCGAATCCTGTCGAAGGCGAATGAACAGGATCCAATCCTCGTAAAGCTGGGCGGTGGCGCGAAGGACATCGAAGTACGGGTGCTCACTACTGACCGCGGTCAAATGACAATCATCCATTTGCTTATCGACGTGCGTGACGCGATGGGGGCGAACGTCATCAATACCATGTGTGAAGTGGTCGCGCCCCTGATCGAGGAGCTGACGGGGGGCAGAGTTTTTCTCCGGATAGTCTCGAACCTCGCCACCTACAGGTTGGCTCGCGCGAATGCGGTCTTCACAAAGGAGGCACTGGGTGGCGAGGAAGTGGTCGATGGGATCCTCCAAGCCTATGCTTTCGCTGCCGCCGACCCCTACCGCTGCGCCACCCATAATAAAGGAGTGATGAACGGAGTCATCGCGGTCGCCCTCGCTACGGCAAACGATACCCGCGCCCTCGAGGCTGGGGCCCACGCTTACGCGGCGAAGGGTGGTGCTTACAAACCGCTGACTCACTGGGAGCGAACGGTCGAGGGAGACCTCTCCGGCCGGATCGAGCTGCCTGTGGCGGTCGGGACAATCGGGGGGGCGACGGCTGTGCACCCCATTGCAAAAATTTGTAGAAAGATATTAGGTGTGCAGTCGGCGCGCGAGTTAGGGGAGGTCATGGCGGCGGTCGGGCTGGCGCAAAATCTGGCAGCGATGAGAGCACTCGCTACAGTTGGCGTCCAAGCCGGTCACATGAAGTTACATGCGCGAAACATAGCCGCAATGGCTGGAGCAAAGGGTGAGTTAATAGACAAAGTGGCGGCACGGTTGGTCGAGGGGCGCAAAATCAGGGTCGATCGCGCTAAGGAAATTTTAGAAGAGCTGGCCGAGAAGAAATAAGATTTATGTAAAACAAAATTCACCCATCTAATAATTTTTTCGAATACTCGTTTTGATATCAGTGCACTTCACCCGAATGCCTCGTCTTGCCAATTCCTGAATCACATGAGGGAAGGGTATTAAATATTCGAACTCGAGCTCCTGCACTAACCTTCGATCGATCGCGCTCAACTGCTGCTTGAGTTGCTCGAGCTTATCCTTTGGCGCGAACTCCTGCATAATCGCGGCGTGACAGCTCACGCCGGCATCGAGCAAGTTTCGAAGCGCAGTGAGCTGCAACTCAAAAGCTCTTGGTTTTGCCTCCGTGAGCTGCGAGAACTGTTCGGCATCGCATCCCTTCAACGATACCCGAACGTGCAAGTTTTCAAATTTAAGTGCTTGAGCATAACTTGGATCGGCTCCAAGCAGAATCCCGTTCGTTTCGAGGATGAAGGAGTAGTTTGTCTGTTCAACGAGCCCGAGCAAGCAAAGCAGATGTTGCCTGCCTATCGTCGGCTCATTCCCGCTGACTCTAAGTTGAGAATACCCGTGCTTCTTAGCGATTGCGTTGAGCTTAGCGAAGACTTGCTCTGGGGTGTAAAAGCGTCCAACCCGCTCGGGATTTATAAGAGGTGCCCGGCTCCAGCAAAAGGCGCAATGCAAGCAACATCCGACACAGTCAGCTGTAGCTATGCCGCCGTAAAATCGCGCAGCACGAAAGCGATAGTGCTTGCGTTCATCGCCACGTGCAACTATTTCCTCCAATCGTCTGGCTAGCTCAATCGGATCGTACATGTTTTCAATTTGGTTTCGTCATCCGAAGGTGAATACTTTCACCTACCTCTCCCCAAAAATCTCTATAAGCGAGAAGCGGATAATTGTGTTGGGGTTGAATCGTGGAACTAAATTTTGAACAAATGGTCCAAGAGATTTTAGATCATACTAAAATCGGCCATGACGAGCTCATGAAGCGCATCCGGCAGAAACAGGAAGAACTCAGCGGTTTCGTGACCCTCGAAGGCGCGGCCACCATCGTCGGCCGAGAATTGGGCGTCGTTTTTAAGAAAAAAGAACCTGAGATTCGGACCCTACACATCGAGGACCTCATCCCAGGGATGTCCAAAGTAGACATCATCGGCCGGGTCGTCCGCATCTTTGAACCACGGGAGTTTCAGCGCTCTAGCGGTAAGGCTGGGCGCGTGGGGGGGCTGTTGCTCCAAGATAAAACCGGACAGATTAGGATTGCGCTATGGAACGACAAGACCTCGTTGATTGAGGGGAATAAGGTCCGGAAGGGAGATGCTGTTCAAGTCAAAAATGCCTACGTGCGTCAGGGATTGAACAAGCAGCCCGAGCTCAGTCTTGGGATGAGGGGTTCCTTACTCGTGAACCCAGACGACCCCCGCGTATCGGACCTCCCGCCGCTTGTCGAAACTAAGATTAGAATTACGGATCTCAAACCCGAGCTCACTGAAGTGGACATTACCGGCAGGGTGGTAACGACGAGCGACATCAGGGAATTTGAGCGCCCCGATGGAACCACGGGCAAGGTCG
>CAZESD010000054.1:0-5048 GCA_964514945.1 Hadarchaeota archaeon (SeqCode) | reverse complement strand
TCTCAAGGCGTGCGCCTTACCTGGCTTGGCTACCCCGGCACCAAAATGAGAGTATGTCTTTCACTAATTAACTATTTGAAAATTAGGTCTTGAGCTCGATCTCGATCGCGACCTCTTCAGGTACCTGGATGCGCATGATCTGCCGCATCACTCGCTCGTCTGCCTGCATGTCAATTAAGCGCTTGTGCACGCGCAGCTCCCACCGGTCCCATGTCGCCGTTCCCTCACCATCGGGCGATTTTCTCGTAGGCACCACTATTCTGCGCGTGGGGAGGGGAATGGGTCCAGAGAGCTTGATGCCGACCCGCTCCGCTATTCCAGTGATCTGCTTGCAGACCTCATCGAGCTTCTTCGAGTCGGTGCTCGAAAGCCTTATGCGCGCCTTTTGCAATGACACCCCTCACCCTACCTAGAGGGGAGGGGATAATAAAAGAGTTGGGACTATTTCGCGGGTGTCAGGTCGACGCAGACGCCTGCGGCGATAGTCATGCCCATGTCGCGCACAGCAAAGCGACTTAGTTGTGGAAGATCAGCAGCCTTCTCGATTACCATGGGCTTGGTAGGCGTTATCTTAATCGTCGCCATGTCCCCCTTCTTTATGAACTCTGGCTTCTCCTGAATCACTTCACCAGTCTTCGGGTCAAGCTTCTGGGTAATTTCTGAGATGGTACACGCTACCTGCGCCGTGTGGGCGTGGAAGACCGGGGTATAGCCGGCAGCTACCGCCGTTGGATGCTGCAGAACGGCAATTCGTGCGGTGAACTCCTTAACCACTGTTGGAGGCGCCTTCGGGTGCCCCGCAACATCCCCCCGCCTTATCGCTGTCTTCTCGATCCCCCGAACGTTAAAGCCTATGTTGTCGCCGGGCTCGGCCTGTGGTATTGTTTCATGGTGCATCTCGATTGATTTCACCTCTGCACTCACTCCCGCGGGCTCGAAGATGAGGGTATCGCCAGTCTTCAGCACTCCTGTTTCAATCCTCCCCACGGGCACGGTTCCAACCCCAGTAATCGAGTATACGTCCTGCACGGGCAGTCGAAGCGGCTTGTCGACGGGTTTCGGAGGCACAGTAAATGCATCCAGCGAGGCATAAAAGATGGGGCCGGTGTACCACTTCATCTTGTCGCTAGGTTTGGTCACGTTATCCCCATAGAATGCCGAAGTGGGAACGAACGTGAATTTTTCTGGGTTCTTGTAGCCAACCGTTTTCAGCAGGTCGGTAATCTCAGATTTGAGCTTGTTAAAAATGTCCTCTTTGTATTCCACGAGATCCATCTTATTTACAATAATCACCAGTTGCCCAACCCCAAGGGTAAAGGCGAGCGCCGCGTGTTCCCGCGTCTGAGGCATAATCCCGTCGTCAGCCGCGACCACGAGTACAGCTGCGTCAGCTTGGCTCGCCCCTGTAATCATGTTTTTAACGAAGTCCCGGTGCCCTGGGGCGTCGATGATAGTAAAGTAGTACTTGTTCGTTTCGAACTTTTTATGCGCGAGATCGATTGTAAGTCCCCGCTCTCGCTCCTCCTTAAGGGCGTCCATCACCCAAGCGAACTTGAAGGTCTTACCTCTGTCGCCCATCGCCTCGAACTTTCTTAAATCCTCCTCTTTCACCAATCCCTTTTCGTAAAATGTTCTACCTACCAACGTGGACTTACCGTGGTCCACATGTCCAATTGTTATCAGGTTCAAGTGAGGTTTCACCATTCATATCTCCTCCCATAGCTAATTCCAATTTGCGTGTGTATTTTAAAAGCCTTGCGCTATCTTGCTCCCTTCGCTATTCGCTCAGTCTCCCCTTTGCGCGCCACGGCGAAACTTTTCATGTCGTTGTTAGCGGCCACGATGAGTTCCTCGGCAAGGCACTCCTCAATCGATTTTTTGTTTGAGAAAGAAGCTGCGAAGCTCCCGGCCGCGAGATTCTTGAGTGCGATGTCGAGCCTCCGCTGGGGGGAGGAGTCGACGGCGACGTAGTAGGTTATCCCCCCGTAGCTTATCCGGGTCGTCTCCTCGCGTGGAGCCGAATTCTGTATGGCATCGATCAAAACTTGAACGGGATTCTTATTCGTCTGCTTTTCGACGATCTCAAATGACTTACGCACGATGTTATATCCCTTGTATTTTTTGCCGCAGGCTTTGGCGCCGCGAATCGCCTTGCCTCCGAGCTTTCTCACGCCCGGCCCTGAGCGCATAATTTTATTTATCAACCGCTCGACGATCGGCGCACCCACTTTTCCAAATTGTTTACGGGAATGTCTTCCGCCGCCATGCAGGACCATACCTGGCTCCAGCCGAATGTACTGCTTCAGCCCGGGATCCTCTATCGCAATATCATCGACTGACCACTTGTCGAAGTACTTGAATGTCATCCGATCACCGCGCTGGCTTCTCCTTGCGCCCCTTCACGAGCTCATTCAGCGAAACGTCATTCACTTTGATCACCTTGTAACGAACGCCAGGAATATCACCGTACGAACCACCCTTTGCACCCCCTATCCCCTCGATGACGACCTCGTCGTGCTCATCGATGAACCCAATTGCACCATCCCTAGGAGCGAAGGCGGTGACTTGGCGGCTATTCTTGATGAGCTGAACGCGAACGCATTTTCTGATCGCAGAGTTTGGCTGTTTGGCTTCGACCCCAACCTTTTCGAGGACGATTCCCTTGCCCTGCGGCGACCCTTCGAGGGGGTCAGCTTTTTCGTCCAGCCTGAGCACCCGCCGCTTGTATTGGGCGCTCTTCCATCTAAACTGCTGCCGTTTGGAACCCATCTTCCGAGCTGCAAATTCTCCTCTGGAACCTTTGCTCACATTACCCACCTAAAAGAATACTTTCCTTTCCAACCTTAAAAATCAAACAAGTGATATGTCTTGAATCCCGTGATGGCGGAGGGCAAGTTTCTTTGCGCACTGGATCTTCCTGCCTCCTCGACCGATGGCTATTCCTCGGTCTTGTTCTTCGATGTCTATCAACGCATTTTTCTTGCCCTCACGTTCGACGATTTTGACTCCCCTGACCCTTGCGGGCATCAATATATTTTTTACGAACTTTACCGGGTCTGCAGAGTACTCGACAACCTCGACGCTTTTCCCGATCATCCGCTTTGTCCTTCTGATCTTATTTCCACCTTTCCCTATGACAAAACCGATATCTCCCGTCTTCACGACGAAGGTGAGCCTGGCCCCGTTTTCGTGGATTATACAATCTTGGACCCTCGCTCCCGTCAAGCCTTCGAAGAGGGCGATGTAGCGCATTTCATCGGCACTGAGTTTGATGCTCATTTCGTTCCCCCCAAGCTAAGAATGTTCGAACCTCCCGGCTCTAGGACCGCAAGCACGCTCACCAAAAATGGCTTGCCGCAGGCGAGCCCCAACTCCGCGCTGCCCCCGGCGAAAATGTGAATGGGAGTATTTGCTAACCCTGAATAACGTTTGATATCCTCCAAAACTTCCGATTGGCAGTTCGATGCCACGATTACCAATTTTGCCTGCCCAAGCTTGAGAACCTTCCGAGATTTATCTGCGCCCAAGATAACCTTGCCGGTATCAACCGCTTGACGTATCTCCTTACTTACGTCCACTTTCCCCTTCCCTCCGCATCGCTAGCTCCACTGAACCCGTTCCTAACGGAATTGGCTGCCCCGCGATGACATTTTCGATTATACCGTCGAGCCTGTCGCTCTCGCCGTGGACGCATGCGTCTAAAAGGTGCTTAGTCGTGATCTCGAATGAGGCCCGCGCGAGCACGCTGGCCTTTCCACCACTGACTCCGTGCCTGCCCATCTGTTTCACCGCGCCCGATGCGGTCATCATGTCGGCGGCCAGCATGATGTGCCTCACATCCACGTCAAGTCCTTGCTCCTCAAGCGTTTTTCTCGCCTCATTAATTATCGCGTTGCGTGCCGCCTCCACGCCCAGAACTGCCTCGATTTCGTGGACGTTATTGGTCACGGTTCTTGTCTGGTCCACCTCTGGCATTGCCAAGATTTCAGAGAAGTTGGAGCCCTCAGTATAAACGACGTATTCATTGTCTTCCATCTTCACGACCACCCGGTTGATTCCCTTAACGCCGTGAAGTGGCAGTGCCCTTATTCTCGAAGCGAGCCTACGCAACTCAGACAAGCTCTGGGTCGTCGGTTTTATACGCAGTTTATAACCATCGATTGATGCATCCACCTTCAGCGCTCCCTTGATTGCGGAGACCACCTTTGAAGGAGTTAGCTCCCTTCGCTGCATACGGGAACGGTCAAGGGTGAGGATGAAAACTATGTTGATGAGGTCCATCTCGGTCTGTAGGACGACATCCTCAACCGTGGTCATTTCGATCTTTTGGGCGAATTCGCGTGCTTTCTCCTTACTCTTGGCGTACTTCTCCTTCAGGTAAATCGTCATTAGGGCGGCTGAGGGGACCCGTCTCGCATCAACGATTTCGATCAATCTAGGGAGTCCCAGCGTCACGTTCAACTCGGCTACGCCCGCATAGTGGAAGGTCCGCAACGTCATCTGGGTGCCAGGCTCGCCAATCGATTGTGCAGCTACCGTGCCGACGGCCTCCCCGGGCTCGACCATGGCATTTACATATGCCTGCTTGACGCCTTTGATTATTTCGCCGAGTTGTTCGCGCGTTATCGCTTGCTCTTTACCCACACGCAGTAAGCTCCCCTCTAGCCCCTTAATCACTGCTTCGGGAACCACACCATCCAGCTTGCGAACTTCAGTCTTTATTGTATCAGGAGAGACGCCCGCCATGCACTACCCCCCAACAACTCGCTCGATTATTTTTTCAACGTTAACAGCTTTTCCATTGTCACTGCGCGCCGGGTCGACGCCGTCCTCGCCGTACACGAACTGCACCACCGCACCCCGATCATCGCGTACTGTCCCATCGTTCTCGACGCGGAGGTCTTGGAGGGCATTGATTAGGCGACGCTGCATGTAGCCGCTCTGCGCAGTTCGAACTGCGGTGTCGACCAAGCCCTCTCTCCCACCCATGGCATGGAAGAAAAACTCAAGTGGCTTGAGGCCATCCTTGTAGCTGGAACTTACGAATC
>CAZESD010000053.1:0-5451 GCA_964514945.1 Hadarchaeota archaeon (SeqCode) | reverse complement strand
GCGTCTTTGAGGTTGGGCCAATCTTCCGCGCCGAGGAGCACGACACGCCGCGACACCTGAACGAGGCAATTTCAATCGATATCGAGGTCGCGTATGTAACGGCTGAGGACGTGATGAAAATTCTAGAGGATTTAATCGTTAAAGTCTTCTCGCAGGTAAAGCTAACATGTACCAAGGAACTGAAAGTGCTCAAGCACAAGCTGGAGGTTCCGAGGAAACCGTTCCCGCGTATAACTTACGACGAGGCCCTCAAGAGGTTGGAACAAGCGGGGGTAAAAGTTCCGTGGGGTGAAGACCTACCGACTCCAGCGGGGCGAAAACTTGGCGAACTGGTAGGTGGTGCTTATTTTGTGATTGACTGGCCGATGGCGATCAAGCCATTTTACACCATGCCGAAGCGAGATGACACAAAGCTCGCACAGGCGTTCGACTTGATGTATGGAGGGATCGAGTTAGCTTCGGGTGGAACACGTGTCCACCAAGAGACACTCCTCGTAAAACAGCTCAAACAAAAGGGGTTGAATCTGCAGAGCTTCGAATCTCACCTTCAATCCTTTAAATATGGCGCTTTACCCCCACACGCTGGGTGGGGTCTTGGGCTGGATCGTCTGACGATGGCCCTTACCGGAGCCGAAAATATCCGAGAGTGCGTCCTGTTCCCGCGGGATAGGAAAAGGCTGACCCCTTAACTCTTCACATCAGGCCTTTGAGCTTCCACATAAGTTTTGGACTAACTTTCATGAACACCTTTAGCATGTCGGTCAGGCTTATCTTCTCGAACTCCACTCCCTGCAGAGCCTTCGCGAGTCGATCGAGCTCCTCGTCGGACATGCTCAAAAGCACTTCTTTAGCCTTCAGATAGCGCTTGAACCTTTTCTCCATCTGCTTGCGCCAACGCTCTTCGTATTCCTTAAGTTTTTTCTCTGAAACATCCCCAGAAGCTATCGCTTTCGCCGCGACCTCCCCTGCTATATCTCCTGCACGCATGGCTGAGTCGATCCCGCCGCCCGTCAGAGCGTTGACTTGACGAGCTGCATCACCAACTATCAACAAGTTGTCTTTGACTGTCTTCGGTATGGGGCCACCGACCGGTACCCCGCCACCATTTATTTCAATTACCCGCCCCTTCTTGAGCCCTGGCATAGAATTGACAAAATCTTTCAAGTAATCTATCGCTGGACGTTGCATACGGCTGCCAAGGATACCTATGCCGACGTTCGCCATGTCTCTGCCCTTCGGGAATATCCAAGTGTATCCCCCTGGGGTGATTCTGCTCCCAAAATAGTACTCCATGACCTCCGGCGACTTGATGTCGATGCCAACCATCTGGAACTGCGCGCATGACTCGATGTCCACCAGTTTGAGTGCAGTGTTAACGCCGGCCCAGCGTGCCACTCTGGAGACGACGCCATCTGCAGCTACCACGACCTCCGCCCTAACTTCCATTCTGCCGTCAAAACTGCTGGCCTTCACGCCGGCGATTTTTTTTCCATCCATCAGTAAACTATCTACCAAAGTTCCAACTCTTACGTCCGCGCCCTCTTTGGCTGCGAGCATTGCGAGATGCTTGTCGAAAACCTTTCGATCTAAGATGAAGCCAACTTTACCGTGGACTACTTTTTTCTCTGATATCGAGACTTCGAGACCAGATGGTGAAATTAGTCTAACCGCGTTCACCTCGCCAGCTATCCATCGCGGATTCGGCTTTATCCCAAGATCCAACAGCGGCTCCTCCGACAGTGCCTCACCGCACTGTACTGGCACCCCCAGTTCGCGCCGCTTATCAAGCAACAAAACTTCCGCCCCGGCTCTGGCAGCCGCTCGAGCAGCCATTGATCCTGCTGGGCCCGCCCCCACTACTACGATATCATACTTTTCTTTCAATCACTACCGCCCCCACGGGACATAATTTTGCGCAGATCCCGCAGTTATTGCAGCTTTTATCAGCCCGAACGTAGGCATCCGCCACTTCGATTGCGTTGACAGGACAAACGCTCGCGCACGCACCGCACCTCATACAAATGTTTGTATCGACCCTCATCCCCACATACCTCTAAAATTAGTAGCTATCACTACTATTTATAAGCTTTTGCTTCGTTATATCAGTGGGGTACTCTTGATAGATGAGGAAAAACTCAGCGTTTTGCGTGGGCTTGGTCTGACGGAATATGAAGCCAAAACCTACGTTGCATTAACATCAACTAAATCAGCTGTTCCCCGCGAGATCGCAGGTCTCGCTGGGATACCTTACCCCAGTACTTACGATGCCCTAGAAGCGCTCGTTAAAAAAGGATGGGTCGAAGTCGCCCGAGGAAGGCCGAGACGCTATCGCGCACGGTCACCAGAATTGATTCAAAAAGAGTCTATTGCCACGGTTGAACGCGTTTTTGCAGAACTTGAGAAAATCTATAAAAGTTCGATGGAAAAGGCCGAAAAGCCGGAAATAATTTACACAACGGTCGGTAGGGCGGGAGTTATCAAAAAAATTCAAGAAGTACTGTCGAGAGCGGAAAAAGAAGTCATTATATTTTTTCCACATTACGAAGAATTAGCAAGTTACCTAAACCAAATCTTTAATTCCTTAATCGAAAAGGGGGTCAAAGTAAGACTTACAACCGAGTCTGAGGTCTCTTTGAAAAATATCGAGGTTAGATTGCGTAAACCCATCCTCGCAGTTGATGTACTCGTGGATGAAAAAGAAGCCATCATCGGCTTGCCGAACTACTCCGCTTGTGGCTGGGTAGAGAACCCCGCAATAGCTAAGCACTTTAAAGAGTTTCTTGAGCTTCTTTGGGAAAATTCCAAAACCCAATAACCCACTAACAAAAAGGCATCACTATTACCTAAACTCCATCAGCGTACGTTGAGCTTTCGGCGGTAGAGTCGTGGCAAGCTCGAGAGGGATTTCAAGATGACCGTATCGTCCCCCTCCCCCCGGAACCACCTCCAACTCGCCCGCCCTAAATGCCTTGATCACCGCCGCAACTTTCGCCCCAGCTACATTCGCGAGCTCCTCCGGAGGAACGTCTATAAGCACTTCAATCTCGTTGCCGAAACGTGCAACAAGCTTTTCCCACATCGATTGAACCTCCGGCGCGTGGGCATCTTTTTCTCCCAGCGCCAATGCAATGACTTCGGCGAGCGGCGCTATTCGTAAGTAGTTGGGGCGGTGAGGCGGATGTCTTGGCTCTGGGTAATCAGCGAGTTCATTGACACGGTCCCAGACTCCCTTTTTGACCCACCCGCCGCATTTATCGCAACGCCATCGCGATGCCTTAGCTTGCTCAAACGTGAACTGCTTGTAACAACGCGAACAGGCGGTCATGTGATATTTACCCAAGCGGGGATCGAAACCGACATTTAGCACGATATGCCGTCCATTTTCCCGCTTGATCGCTTTGATGATCTCGGCATAAGTCGGTTCCACCAGCTCGAAGCGGTTGAACTCGCGGCCTAATTTATCGGGCCAAGGGGAATGGGCATCGCTGTTCGCCAAGAAGGTAACATCCCAAAGCTCCGCAATCCGATCCGCCATGGAGGTGTCCGCACTCAGCCCGAGCTCCAAGAATTTCACGTCGTTCACCCCGTCACCATAGCAGGCCCGCATGCTATCAAATTCCTTGTACATGCTCGTCCATGGTGTGAAGGCGTGGCTGGGGCCGACCAAACAGTCATGCGCCAGCGCTATGTCAACTATTGCCGGTGCATCCAACTCAACTCGTGCCCGCCCATCTACATCTATGTCATTTGAATGCTTCGCGAGTTCCTCACGCATACTTTCAACGGTGGCGAGGCAAGGCAGAAGAATTAGATGGTGGACGCGGTGCCTGTCCTCGACCTCCACGGTCAGAACGAACTTGGTGTGGTAGCGGGGGTGCTCGAAGGTACCCTCCGCGATTTCATCGAGCTCCGTCTTTATGTTCTCAAACCACCTGGGATGAAAAACATCGCCCGTGCCCACGAAAGCCAGTCCCTTGAGTTTGGCCTGTTGCGCGATGGTGTCCAGAACCATCCTCGTGGAAGTTGCTCCCGAGTATTTGGAATGTATGTGTAGGTCAGCGGGATATGTTTGGAGTTCTGGCAAGCGGATACCTACTCGATGTTGCGGTTCAACGTTTTAAAAGTTTAAGAGGATTCTCCTCACCCTCACGCCCAAGTTCATCCACCGACCAGACATTCAAGAGGTTACGTTGGCTCCAGCAACTATTGCAATAGATTGGATTTTTAAAAATTGTCACCACTTGCGTACACATATTGTTATCTAGAAAAACAATTCTATCCTATATACCAAGCCTCTTCCTCGTCGCGCCGCCGCTCCTTGTTCGTACGAAGATTCATCTCTTTTCTTATCCGATCGAGCGTACGCTCCGTTTCCCTCCCACGACGTTCGAGGGCACTCATATTTACCTTTATACCCAACACGCCAACGAGTACCTCGAGTACCGACTGCGCAGCGCGGTGATCAACCATCATCCCGTGGGTTTCACCAAGTAAACATATCCCGCGCATCCCGCGCAGCCTTCCAAGCCCCAGTAGCAGACCCGCAGCACCAATTATCGGTCCCCCACCCTCCTCCACCTCGACGCCATGCGTGCGAAACGCCTTCAGAAGCGCGGGGTCGCCTACCCCTACAACTCTCGGCTTCGCCCTCGAATACTTGCCCGTCGCATACCCGCCGAGCGTGAAGAGCTGTTTCACCTTAAACTTCTCTACAACGTCGAGGATGCTCTTGACGACCTCGTAGTGCCCCTCAGAGGCCATTGGCTGTACATCCCCGACCAAAATTATAACATCTTTGCCGTCGGCACGCGCCCAGTAAAATTCGTTCCTTAGCGGCCTTAGCGTGCCGTTCGCTTCGACCACGACGTGATGTGGAAAGTAGGGCGAGCAAAGCTCAGCAAATTTTTTGGCATGAAGCTCTTCCAGCAAGTGCTCCGCCGCCAACTTTCCGACGTACCCCATACCCGGCAAGCCCTCGATCAGGACCGGCGCCTTTAGCTTGGGCTTCGAGAGGATGTTGACAGTCGTCTTTTCCATTTTCACACTTCCCCAGCCTGCTTTTTCAGCATGCGCCGGTATTTGCCGTATGGGTCGAGCGGTGAGAATTTGGGTGGGTGAGGTGAAATCGCCTGCCCCCCACAACTTGGACACACATCCTTAAGCGTATACGCACCACACGACTTACATTTTTTTAATTTCATCGTCGCCCCGTCCTGTGAAATTCTCCTTTCCCACCTGCCTTTTTAACAGCTGCGATGGCACCCTCAACTGCCTTCTGCATCACGCTCTCAGCAACTTTGTATGAGGGGGCAGTAACCTCGATGCGATATCTCGGCGAACCCACATAGTAGAACTCCACATCAATCCCATTTCTCTTCGTGAAGTCGCGGGCATCCATCATGGCTGATTTTATCACCTCGACACCATTGGGGGAAGGGCAACTCAAGTCGA
>CAZESD010000052.1:0-5508 GCA_964514945.1 Hadarchaeota archaeon (SeqCode) | reverse complement strand
CTAAGAGAAAACTCCGACGAAATCCTGAAAATCGTCCACGAACCAGATTGCGCCCACCACCACAAGGAAATAACTTACCCGCTTATGCTGAGTCCTCGAGTTCAGCCCTATGCCCACGCCCACGCAGACAGCACCGTATATCCAGTGATGCAGGCGCGGCAAGGCCAACGCTTTCCAAACCGGCTCGAGCCACAGATACCAGAGCGCTAGAGTCACAAGCGCAAATGCTGCAGCAACGAGAACTACTTCTAATCGGGAGAACTCCCTCATGCCACTACCGTGTTCGTTTCACTTAGTTATTCCTTTCGCGACATCCAACATCGCCGCTCGGGGGTCGGTAGCCTTCACCACGCTCGACGCAAGAAGCACGCCCTCGGCGCCCAGCTCCAGCGCGATTCGCGTGTCCTCGCCGTTCGTTATCCCCGCGCCGCAGAGCACTCGGACCTCTGGGTTGATCTCGCGCACCATCTTTACTGCGTCGCTCACTACCTCGGGCTTGAGCTTTGACACTGCCCGTCCGGTCCCTATCAGCTCGGGAGGCTCGACCGCGACCATGTCGGGCTTGAACGCCGCGACCTTCTTACAAACCTCCGGGTCCTTCGCACAGACCACGCTCGTTAACTCTAACTCTCGCAGGCGCCTTACCACCTGCTCGATCTCCTCAGACTGAATCTGGTGCTCCGAGTGATTAATCAATGAACCAATGGCCCCTGTTGCTTTCACCGTCTCTGCTAGCAACCATCCCGTGTGTGCACCCGGGGTGATGGAGTCAACGTGCTGCGCGAGGACTGGGATGTCAACCTGACTCGCGACCCTGTAAAGATCGAGGTTCTGGGGGGCGACCGCGACGCTTATCCCCTTCTCCTTGGCCACCTCGGCGATCGTCCTGGCAAGTTCCACTGCTCGCTCGCCCACCGATTGAGGGTAGGTTTTGAAGTTTACGATCACGACTGGTGTCTTCAGCAAACTATCACCTCCGCAAACTTGGAGTCAACCCTATATAAATTATTTAGTGTCATCAATCCTTGACCATGCGCAGTCTACTCACAACGGCGCGAAGGAAACTTCTGCTCAGGTTCCTTCTGACGGCGTAGGTGCTCTTAGTGCAACTCTGGAAGCTGTCGCCGAAAAAGTAGTGGTGCCGGAGCGGGGAGTTGAACCCCGACCTCGGGATTTCTCACATCATCTCGTGAATCAGCACTCACAACCGCCGATCAGGTTATGAGTCCCGCGCTCGGACCACCTGAGCTACTCCGGCATTAATCAATTTATGTGCTCAAATTCTTAAACTTTGATGCTTTGCACAAACTTTAGAAAATCTTTCTTCGATTGCAGCTTTGCACAATTTCGTTCATGCCCAACTAGCACGAGATTTGCAGCATTCACAAAAATCCCGTTTTCAACAACACCCGGCACGCGGTTGATTGCCGCCTCGAGCTGAGCCGGTTGAGCCATCCGTGCAAACTTCACGTCTACGATGTAATTGCCGTTATCGGTCACAAAAGGTGTTCCCGCCGGAGCTCCTCTCAGCTTTGGTTTACCCCCGAGCTTAGCCAGATGTTTCATCGTGTACTCACGCGCGAACGGCAACACCTCGACCGGCACGGGCATGCGCTCGCCCAAACGTCGGACCAATTTTGTTCGATCCACAACGACGACGAACTGTTGCGCCGCGCTCGCGACGATTTTCTCGCGAGTGTGAGCTCCACCTCCCCCTTTAATCAGGTTGAAATTTGGGTCTACTTCATCGGCCCCATCGATCACGATATCGAGTTTTTCGTGAACATCGAGCGAGCTTAGTTTTAATCCCAACTCATTCGCAAGCCTCTGGGTGGAGAAGGAACTCGGGATGAAGACCGCCTTGGGCCTTGATTTCGCTAGAGCTCGAACAACCAGCGCGATCGTCGTGCCCGAGCCTAGTCCGACGAGCATGTCTTCCTTTACAAGCTTCGCCGCCGCCTCGGCCGCTGCACGCTTCCACTCTTCGACCCCCAAGTTAAACCCAGTGAAGTTTCGTGTTACAAGTTTTTAAATAGCATAACCTATATTCAAATGGTGAATTCGTGAAGCGCATCGTTTCGGTCAGAGACGCTATGGCTGGCAAAGTTCTCACGGCGGGTCCAAACACCACGGTCAACCGAGCAGCGAAACTCATGGCCGAGCGCGGAGTGGGAAGTATCGTTATTGTGAAGAAAAAGAAGCCGGTCGGAATTTTGACCGAGCGAGATCTGCTAATGAAAGTTGTGAGCTTGGATTTGAAGCCTAGCAAGGTCAAGGTCGGCAAGATCATGTCGAGCCCGGTAACGACAATCGGCCCCAACATAGACATAACCGATGCCGCGCGGACGATGGCTCACAACAAGATTCGACGTTTACCTGTGGTCGAGCACGGGATCCTCATAGGTATCCTCACCGCAAGCGACATCACCGCGATTTCTCCAGAACTCACCGAAGTAGTCTCGCACCCAGAGATGCCCGAGCGCGAGGAAATCGGACAGAGTGTCTGCGAAGTCTGCGGCGAGGTTACTACTGCCCTCTCCGAAGTAAATGGTATGTGGGTTTGTGAGAACTGTCGCGACACGATGGGCGGGTAGATGGTGGAATGGTATGCCGGGACCTGCTCACGCGGGTCAGCATTAGCGATGTGATGCAGCCCTGCTCTATTTTTGTCAGCTCACGCGATCTCGTCACCCGAGCTCGGGCGGTCATGCGCTCGAGTGGCTTTCGAACCCTTCCTGTAATCGACGGGGGAAGGCTTGAAGGAATCATTACCGCTCGCCAGATCATTCGCATCACCTCGACCCGCTCCAACATCCCCGTCGCAGGGCTCATGTTTCCACTCCGGCTCATAGCAACCCCCGCCAGCGACCTTGCCAAACTCGTTAAAGACATGGTCAGGCTTGAAATCTCGAACGTGCCAGTGGTCCAGAGCTACAGCGATAAGACCGTGATCGGACTCATCAGACTGGATGGCATCCTCAAAATTGTGGGGAAGATGAAGTCGAAGCTTACCGTTGGCGACATCATGACCAAGAAGGTCGTAACGTGCGAGCGGGATGACGAGATATCCCGCGTCTGGGGCATCATGGAGCAAAATCGCTACTCGGGGCTGCCCGTCACGCGCTACGACAAGCAAAAACACAAGCTCGAGGTCATCGGCATGGTAACCCGTTCGGACATCATTCGCTCCGGGGAGATCCGATTGGCGGAGGAATCGGCAAAGGGTGGGCGTCCATCTACCAGGGTGCGAAGCCTCATGCGCACCCCCGCGATAACCGTTTCGCCCAAGGTGCCGCTCGCCAAAGCCATCGAAGTCATGCTCAAACGCAACGTTGGCAGGCTCCCGGTCGTCGATGAGGGTAACCTCGTAGGAATTGTGAGTCGCTCAGATATTATAAAAGTGGCATGTGGGTGATAGGGTGCGGAGATTTCCCCATTATAAGTCCATCAAACGTGGACCGCTGGCCTTCAAGTCGAGACGCCATCGAGAGGAAGGTAGCGTCATGCCCCTCGCGCGAAAACCGGTGACAACAGTTCCCCCGACAATGCGGATAAAGAATGCGGCTGAGCTCATGGTCAAGAGGGGCGTGCGAAGGTTACCTGTGGCGAGCCCCGGTACCAAAAAACTCATGGGCATCATCCGCACGCGCGACATCATCGACTTCTTGGGCGGAGGCGAAAAATTCAGGATTGTGCAGGAGAAGTTAAAGGGCAATTTCTTCGCCGCAGCTAACGAGCCCGTGCGAACGATTATGTCCGAGCAGGTAATTCACGGCACCACCGACATGTCTATGATTGATGCCGTGAAGCTCCTCCTCCAAACCGGTGTTGGGGGGATACCCATCCTCGACGAGCGCGAACAAATTGCTGGCATCGTATCGGAGCGCGATTTCATAACCTACGTGCCGACCAAGACCGGAACCCCAGTGAGCTACCACATGACCCGCCATGTGATCACCGCTGAGCCCGAACTTCAAATTCGCGAAGCGGCTAGAAGGATAATCTCTAGAGGAGTTCGACGCCTGCCCGTGGTGCGCGAACCAGAGCTGGTCGGCATCGTCACGAGCGTCGACATCCTGCGCTACTTCGGGACGAGCAAGGTGTTCGAGCACATGCTCTCGCAACGCGTAGACGAGGCGATGTCTGTAGGCGTTGAGGAGATAATGACTCGCGATGTGCTGACCGTGGCGCCCGAGACCGACCTTGGGGAAGCTACGGGGCTCATGCGTGAGCGCGGGTGCGGCTGCCTGCCCGTGATCGAACGAGATGAACTCAAGGGGATAATAACCGAGCACGACCTGCTGGAGTTATTGATTTGAGGTGTCTAAATGCGTGTGAGTCAAATCATGAGCTCGCCCGTCGTGACGCTTGACAAGAACCAGCCTTTAGCGAACGCGATCGACCTGATGCAACGGAACGAGATTTCTCGCCTCGTAGCGCTTCAGGCGGGCAAAATCGTGGGCATGATTACCGAGAAGGACATAGCTCGTGAGATGGGGTCGAGCACAGCCTACCGCTTGCCCCCCGGACGGACACACGTCTCGAATGTGATGACCCCTAACCCGATTACCGTGGCCCCGGAAGTAATGGTGAAGCGGGCCGCCGAGATCATGCTCGACCACGACATCAGCGGACTTCCAGTAGTCGAGGGGGAGCACCTCGCGGGCATCGTGACCAAGCTAGACTTCGCGAAGGTTTGCTCGGGGTACGAGGATGTCTATGCAGGGCAAGTGATGCAGGCCAGCCCGACGACCGTTTCGCCGGGGGATCGGGTTGTTCACGTGCGGCGGCTGTTGCTCGATGAGGATTTGGTCGGCTTGCCGGTCACAGAGGGCGGGGAGCTTGTCGGCGTCGTAACGGTGCGAGACGTGGCAATGAAGCTCGCAGCCTTTCAGGAAGTCGTTCCCGATCAGTACAAAAGCGAGCGCATCAGAAATTTGCTCGTCAAGGACATCATGACCCAGCCAGCCACGACGACGCGAACAGACGCCAGACTCTCCAAAGTCTCGCGCCTCATGCTCGAGCGGCGATTCTCCACCCTTCCCGTGCTGAACCTCGAGGGAGAGCTGGTGGGGCTGATGACTAAGACCGAGCTCACCCAGGTCGCGCGGGAGCGGCTCTAGGATTTTCTCCTTATAATTGGCTCCAACATTTGGGCCCGCCATTTTGACATCGAAATACTTGGTATGACGAGAGACCGGTAAAGCGCCCACCGTTGCAGAAATTGTATATATTTAGCTTTCTCCAAGAGCAAGAACCTAAGCATCACCCCTGACACGGCGAACGTTCGCCATCGTCCTGTTTTCATTCTTCTGAGCTGGATTGAAGAGGCAGCTTCGGTTAATAGTGGCGAACGTTCGCCATCATTCAACGCGGCACCTGATACCTCTGATGAGCTCAACTTCGGCTCCTCGTTCTCGACAGAAGTGGGCTATCTGCAGGGCGATGTCCAGCCTCTCGGCTCTCACAACGCTGTATTGAATCCACTCCACCATACCCTCTGATTCC
>CAZESD010000051.1:0-6100 GCA_964514945.1 Hadarchaeota archaeon (SeqCode) | reverse complement strand
AACAAGGTAGTAAGCATGACGCGACGCAACGCTAAGGGCGTCGAGTCCCTGCCGGTAGTGCTGCTACTCGGTGCCGTGCTAGCTGCATTTACGCTAGCGATCGGAACCGCTTGCCTTGACCGAGCACAAAGGCTTGGTGAACGACAGCACGCGATTGAGAGCTTCAACTTATTCGTCGAGCTGGCTCGTATGACCAGCGCTGGTGGCATCGGCAGCATACAGCAGGTCGAGCTCGAGCTGAACGGGGGCAAGCTCGTCGTCGATGCGAACCTCGTGCAGCTAACTTACGGTGAGGAAGTACTGCGGGGCGAAATCCTACCGTTGCCCATCGTGCTAGACGGTGGAGGCTTTGAAGTCGGCGCCGGAAGCTACGCGATCGAACTCCAACGTGATGGTGAAGACGAATGTTTTCTGGGGGTACGGGGACTTTAGCATGGATCAACGCGGATTGCTGGCCGACTTTCTCGTCTGCAAGATCGGCGTCGCGCTTGCTGCACTGGCTTTGCTCGGCGCCGTGCTCACGATGTCCTCGGGGTTCAAGCGCACCGCGGAGAGGGAGGACCTAGCGATGCTCGCTGACACGATTGCGGGGGCGATTCGAACTGCTGAGAGCATGCCCGGCAAGATCGAACTGAGGAGGGCGCTACCAACTATCGCGCATCAAACCGAGGTAACAATCATCGGTGAACTCAACCAGGGGATACAAGTAATCCGTATAATCGTGGAGTCGCAGGGGCGAGTCGAGCGTACCCTGATGCTCAGCCACGAAGTCAACGGTGGGGAGTTTTCAATCAGCCATGAGAGCCCGAGCGCGATATGCCTGAGCAAAACGGGCGGGGTTCGATTGGAATTGATTTAGATGGAGCAACTCTCAGTCGGCGAGGATCTATTCGCGACGCTCGCGGTCGTCGGTCTACTCTGCCTTTTCATCGCGGCGCTCGTGCACTCTTACTCCATCTACGCGGAGAGGAAGAACGCCTACGAGAGCTTCGACCTAGCGCTGAACATCGCCGAGGACATCAAAAATCGTGTGTTGGGCGCTTCACCCGGGTCGATTGATTTAACGATGAACAAGCTTGAGGACTACTCCAAACTGCTTGCTCGAGAGGGCATCGAGCTGCGAGTCGAGGTTAGAACTCTTGGGGGAGAGGTGTTGCTAGCGCACGGCCCCGAGCAAGACCAGCTTGGGGGATATTTCTCACCACCTTGTTCAATGAGCCTACCGGTGGCAGCTGTGCGAGGGCAAGGGTCTGCGCAGCTTTGCGAGTTAGTCGTGTGGGTGGGGCGAAGGTAAAATGGACGAACACGGCATTGGTTACATAGCAGACATGTTGGTCTTCGCTCTCTTGATTTCGTTCGCCAGTTTACTTTTGGTCGGGGCAAGCCCTATCGATCCTAAAATTGAAAGTACTAGATACGCCGCGAGCTTCGCGCAGAGCACTTTGCTGGCGCTCCAACACTCGACCGCGGATGAGTTCGGCGGATTTGAATATCAACTTGACACTCTCAGTTTTGAACCAAACGTGCCTGTACTCAAAGGGTCGACCAAACGTAACCTGCGCCATAAAACTCTCACACAACTTTTGATTGAGGATGTGCTTTTCAACTTGCACATCGAAGCTGAAGGAGTTGGGATTGAACCGCTCGGGCCAAGTTGGGGCATGAAAAGCGAGCTTCGAGAATTTCTGAAGGGAGTACTCGATAAGCTCATCGGCGGACGTTTCGGATATCGCCTGATCGTGAGAACTTTGCCATTGGACCTCGGCTTTGTCCGGGTTCACTTCGAGAGCGAGATCAGAAATTTCGACGAGGGTGCGCAACGGAAGCTTTGCTCAGAAAAAATTGTTACAACCTTGCCCATCTCGCAGGAGGAGCTAACCCGACGAATTCAGAAAGTGCTCGACACCACTTTAGAACTCGAACCCGACATCGCCGTCGAGATAACCCTAGAGCTGTGGTCCTCATGAAAGAGCGCGGGTTTATGCCTTTCAGCGCTGCCGGCATCGTCATTGTAATGCTTGTCGTGGCAATGGTGGGGCAGGCTGTGGAGCTGAGACACCAGCGCTCGCTAAACACGGTGGATGATGCCTCGAGCTCGGCACTTCTGACGATCGCTACTAGCGTTCAAAATGACCTGCGAGCTGCAGCGCGATACGCCGTTTACGACGCGCTCTGGGACGTGAGCAAAAACGCGGACAATTATGTTAGTGATGAGGCGAGGGAGCTGGCCATCAAAAGTCTCGCGGCAAGATATTTCGCGGAGCGAGTCGCTACGCTACCAAATGCATACGCGAAACACGATGCGCGCATCGAGCTCGAGTTCGGAGATCCAAACGCTCAGTCAATCTTCAATCTACGGGAGGGTGATGGCGGGTACACATTGGCTGATGTTAAGCTACCAAAAGGGACACGTGTAAAGATTAGCTCCTGGGACAACAGCTTGGTGCTCGAACTACCTTGTGAGGGCCTCGAGGCTTTCATTGACTCCCGGTACTTCCTGCTCCAAGAACGCATGCGGGCATTCATCAGCAGGATCGGTAGTGTGAGCACAAACTGGACGATAATGGAGTACGTTTCGGCTTGGGCCGGGGCGTGGTTGAGTGGGAACGTCAAACTAAACGTCTCTCGTAGTAAAGCGTTCTTTGAACTAGCGTGGGCAGCGCATGAACTCGACATCTTTGGCTCGGCCGACTATACGGCGACGGCGATCGGGCTGACCAGTGTAGCCACTGCCGTGAACGAAACAAGCGAAGATATCCTCTCTGACCTTTCCAGTACCAGCTTGATCGTCTCACCCGTGAAGGCCGTTGATGTTGATGTAATGCGCGGATATATCGACCGCGCGCTCGAAACACTCACCCAAGCATCTAGCGCGCTAGCGGGAGCGAAAGAGCATGCCCAACGTGCGAACGATGCCCTCGCTCAAATCCATGAAAACACGGACAACGCTAACTCAGCACTCGAAAACGTGCAAACAGCGCTTTGGGATGCCGTTGTAAGCGTCACCCAAGCTCGAAATCATGTGTCGGAGGTCGGCCAACATTTTGAACAACTCATCAATTTCACCATGCGCTCGGCGGGCCAAAATTTGATGATGGGAGCGCTACGCGAGAGCCTCGTAGAGCGGATAAGGAAGGATTATCCATCGCCTCAGGAGCAGATCACATGGGGAGTCAAGGGCACCTTGGCGAAACTCAACGACCTCGAAACAACAATCAGCGCCTTTGCACAAGAGGCGGGTGCCGACAACACCGTCGCTGGGCTCGAAAACTCGATGATGGATTTAACTGATGAAATTACTTCCTCTGTTCAAGAATTGCTCGCCGGACCCGCTCCGAAGCACTGGATCGGGTTTACCAGCTACGCCGAGCCCGGTAGCTATGAGGGGGAGCCACCCGACCCTGTGGAAGAAATGACTCCTGTGTACATAGATGGTGAATGGGATGGCACAATCGGCACTCTCAAAATTATCCTACAAAATGCAAGGAATAATCTCGACGAAATGAAGAGGCTCTCTGGGCGTGTCGAACCAGCACTCGATGAAATTATGAGCGTAGATATTGACGAGACGCTCAGGCAAAAACTTGAGCTGAATGCGGGGAATTTTTCTGGCATTGACCGCGAGCAACTCTACGAACTTCTGCCTCCACCCCCAATCCAATCCCAACCTGGGCTCTCCGTGTTTCATGACTTCAGCATCAAGAAGGTTAGATACGGGCGGGAGGACCCTGCTGGCTGGTTTGGCTCGCCTACGCCCACTCCGATCCCGCTCTGGTTCATAGGTGTAACGTTATGGTGGGCCCAATGGGATATAACTCTGGAGCTCGAGGATGGGACCATCGAGGAAATTTTTGACTTTGATAACCCAACGTTGCCGCTGACTTATGACGCGATGGGTGAAGAGTTCATCACTCACAAGCCGCTCGCGTACCGCCATGAGATGTCAAGTAATACATTCAACTTCAGGCTCGTGATCATCAGCCTGAGGCCCTTCAGCATATCCTGAAGGCGCCCCTTATGGGATCAAAATTTTACTTTTCGGATTATTTTTTGTTTTAACCACTTTCCTTTTGGTTGACACCCTGTCAACTCTTCTGCAACGTGCTCGACTAAAATCTGAAGTTGAACTTAACTGCCCTCGCTCAACGAGGGTTTGGAGCTCGACTACCCGCATGCCAAGCTTCTCGAGTTTCACCTTGACAAATTCCAGCTCCCGCGCGACCGAGCTCATGCGTGCAAACAGCTCGTGTCGTAATTCTTCGAAAGCTCCCTCAAAAACCCTCTTGACCTCGACCCCCAACCGAGAAGTCCGAGGCTCGAGCTTCGCCTTGTGAAACTCCGCCGAAACGCGGTCAACAAGCAGTTGAATCTGCTCGCCCGGCAAACCAACGCCGGTCAGCACATCGTAAATTTCATCACGCGAGAACCCCGCGCGCATCATTGATCGAATCACGTCCGACGCGGCTACACCGCTCGACATTGTTCCCGCCGAGCATTTGGGAGGAGGTTGTTTATAAAAGGAAAAATCACGGTAGGGTGGCCACTGCGGGACCGTAGAACAGGACAAGCCCGGTGAGGTAAACTGCGTAAAACACGACCAACACCGCACCCTGCCAGCGCGTCAACTTTTGTCCCCTCCACAGGAACACAAGCAGCAGGGCCATCACGACCAACATCATGGGGTTGCTAAACCATAACGCTTGGGAGTCAACGGCCAAAGGCCTTATCAGCGCTGCGCTGCCGATAATGAGTGCAGTGTTGAAAATGTTCGAGCCTATAATGGTGCCCGCCGAAAATTCCGGCAACCGCTTGCCTATGGCAATTATTATTGTCACCAGCTCGGGAATCGATGTCCCGATGGCAACTAATGTGAAACCTATTGCTGCCTCAGGAACACCCACCCCTAAAGCAATTCCCACTCCGGAGTAAATCAATAACCTCGCTCCGATAATTACTCCGACCGTGCTCAGAATGAATAGAAGGACCGATTTATTCAACCTCCTCTGCTCGCTTGGGATTTTTTTCTTGGTTTTCCTCGCCTCTCTCTTCACCACGAACCTCAGGAAGAGCGCAAAAATCACTAACATGAGCAGACCTTCCACGGGCCCGATCACGCCGTTGAGCGCCATCGCCGCTAGCGCCCCGCCAGTGGCCAGCATGATAATTCCTTCGCTGAGCCTCTCCCGCTTAACTCGGGCTACGCCGAATATCGCGGCGAGCGCCAAAATTGGGGTGATGTTGATGATGTTCGAGCCAACCACGTTTCCATACGAGATACCGACATTGCCGAACCCGGCCGCCATGATAGAGGTAAAGAACTCCGGCGCTGAAGTGGCGAAAGCTACCAGCGTGAGCGCGATCACGGCTTGAGAAACGCCGAGCGCGCGGGCGATCCTGCATGCCGAGTCGACGAAAACATCACCCGCCTTGGCGATGAGCACGATGGCGGCTACAAAAGCGAGGATGTACAGGATAAATTCCTCTACCATCTAGCTCAACCCCTAGAGACGAACTTGAAAAATATCGGCGTGAGCAACGTGTGATGAATGTCGTCATCACCATCACCGCGAAAAGTTCTGGTGACACTATGCTGCTCAGCAGCCCGAACTGAAGCCAGTCTTCTAATTAGGTAGTTCGAGGCGCGCTCGAAGACCACGAAGCAGACCACGATTATGATCATATCAAGCCACATCTTAACCGCTCGTAGGTGAAATAGACGGCGAGACATTTAATACAAACTACTGTAAATATTAAATTAGAGGAACATAGATTCGATGGTCAGACATTTCATCCGTGGTCTAATCGATGGTTCTCTGTCCACGCTCGGTATAGTTATCGGCGCCAGCATCGCTATCGGCCTAAGCCAGGAAGCGGCACGAATTATTATAGCCGCCGGGATTGGAGGCGGAATCGCGAATGGGCTCTCAAATATAATCGGAGCATTCGCAGCCGAGAAAGCCGTTGCCCACAAGGAACGGGAGAGGGTCGAGCGAGCAATGCTCAAACGTGGCGCGATAAAGAACAGCGAGCTACACAGAGAGACTAAGAAGAGGATCCTCTCGAGCAGCGTGATAGATGGGTTGGCGACGATCGGCGGGTC
>CAZESD010000050.1:0-6116 GCA_964514945.1 Hadarchaeota archaeon (SeqCode) | reverse complement strand
CCTCCGAGAGAGCGTCATAATCAGCCCGACTGACTGAAGTAATCGTTTCTGGGAGGCCTATGCCAGATGAAAGCTGCGTCGCCATGTGCCTCATAGCGTACGGGATCACGCGATTTACCCCAACTACGCGCGCCTTAGCCTTGCGCTTTGGCTGAGTCCTACTGAAAACCAGTGCGAGCAGGAACGCAAACACTCCACCCACCAAGGCAAGAAAAATGGGCAAAAACAGGAGCATAAGGACGAATGCAAAGACACTCACGATGAGGCTCACCCCGATCATGAGTGCCGCGTAATGCGCAGGAGCAATCCTGATGTTAGCCTTGTAGAGGTCCCCATCCAACCCCTTAAAAAACTTGGCCAATCGTTGCGCCGGGCGCTTGAGGGGGGAATAAAAGATCTCTGAGAGGCGCTCCGATAGCGACCTCTTTAGCTCCATGCGCGCCTCCCATTTTTCCTCCTCCCTCAGCTTACGCTCTGCAGCGAGCTCTTTCTCACGCAAAGTTTCGAGCCTTTTTAGTTCGTGTAGCCTTCGGGTAACCTCGTCACCCTTTTCACGGGCTTTTGACCCTTTCGTAACCTTGACGGCCTGGCCCACACGCTGTGCTGCCGTGCCTGTTCTTATCACACCGCCGCCAACCGCAGAGAAAAATCTCTTCACCGAACTCGGCTTTTTAGCTTTTTTATTCGGCATGGAACCACTAACGACGCTTCGTGCCCTTCTCGGCTCGTACGCGTTTTAGCATTCCCGCCGGGTCTCGGTAGTACTCTTGGATGATCTTACTCACCTCGAAAATGTTTCTTATACCTTGATGTTTCATCCACTCCAGTACTGCCGCGCGCTTCCCGAGTTCGACCTCGATGTCGTTCCCGCTTATCCCGCTAAACTCGGCTATCGTGCGCTTGATCTTGCTTGGGACACCAGTCGGCTCGACCACGTCCGTGCGGGGATCCCACTTGAAGATGCGGCTGAGCTGAGGTTTGCCGCTCTCCAAACCGGTAACCTCGGCGACTTCGGTAACTCTTCGAATCTGCCCCTTCTGACGGTGGTAGATGCGTTGTTGCATCACGATGATATCGAGGGCCGGGATCATTATGGGGGCCACAGCCATCGGGGGCTCAGTCAGGCGGGAAATCGTCTCGACCGCGCTGTTTGAGTGCAGGGTGCCACAGCAACCATCATGGCCGGTATTCATCGCGGTGAACATCGTCTGTGCCTCGGGGCCTCGAACCTCCCCCACGATCATCCGGTCCGGCCTCATCCGGAGTGCATTTTTAACCAAATCATTCATCGTGATCTCTCCACGTCCTTCAACGTTTGGCGGGCGCGTCTCAAGTCTAATCCAGTGTTTATGGGAAAGTTGAAGTTCGGCGGTGTCCTCGATCGAGAGGATGCGCTCTCGTTCGGGAACGAAAGTGATGGCAGCGTTGAGGGTGGTCGTCTTTCCACAGCCCGTCCCCCCCGCGAATAGGATGTTTGCAGGCTTTATGCCAAACCCATCCACGACCAGCCAGAGGAACGCCGCGACATCTGTTGAGAGGGTGCCTAAGTTTAGGATGTCGATTACCGTAAGCGGGTCCTTGCGGAACTTTCTTATTGAGATAGTCGGCCCATCAAGAGAGACCGGCGGTATGGTCGCGTTCACCCGGCTTCCGTCGGGCAACCGTGCGTCGAGCAAAGGCGTCTGCTGGTCTATCCGCCTGCCCACGACGCGCGCCATTTTGTCTATGAGATACTTGATTGATTCCTCACTCTCAAAGACAACGTTCGTGGCGCACATTCCGTACTTTCGATGGTAGACGTAAACAGGCTTGCCCACCGCCGTCACCAATATGTCTTCAAGTTGATCATCCGCGATTATAGAATCGAGTTGGCCATAACCGATCATGTCCCGCACGGCAGCTTCCCCTAAGTGTTTTAGCCTTCCCGACGAGAGGTACATCCCTTTGCTCTCGCGTTCGAATATTTTTAGAACCTCACGCATGAGGATGCGCCGACGTTCAGCCGGATCAGAGATTTTGTCCAGATCGATCCTAACTTCCTCTATCGCCTTTTCTTTTACAGTCTTGAGTAGCTTTAATTCCTGTTTCGTCAGTTCCGGCAATTTCAATCTGTACATCGGCAGGACTTCGCCTGCGACAGATACTATTTCGGCGTGACCGTAGCTATCAATCACTTTTCCAGCTTGGGGAGCCGTTTCTCTGACCACTACTGTGGGCGGAGCGAGCTTCTCTGCAGGCTTTGCAGTTGGTTTGCTTTCGGTGGGCGGTTCACCTGTCAGAATTTCAGATAGAAGTCCCTCACCCCTGCCAGCCAACACTTCAAGCCCTGCTCTTGGAGCTTTCCTCCGAGGCCTCGCGTTTTTATTGGCACGTATTGCCCGTTTTTTCCTTGCCACTTACCCCGTCACCCCCTAAAGTTAACCGTATTCTCAGCAAATTTAAGTTTATCCTCGGATTGTTGCGAATGCCCTTTTTAGCTTTACAAATACAGGCAGAGAGTACATAAGGTGTCCGATCAAGTATTGGGAAGTGCCCCAACGGTAGAGCTCGTGTTGGAAAGGGAAAAAACCCGGGGTTCGTTTGCTGCTCATTTAAAACTTGAATTCAGTTTCTTTTAAACATACATTCGTGATGATGAACGAAATTGGCCCCCGATGTCCCCGACACAACTAACAGCGGACTTCATGGGCTGTCTTTTCGACGTCCTTCACCCGCTAACCCTCGATGGCGGGTTTTCTCGGAGGCCGCCCGCCGTGTTCCGCGCCAGGGTTGTCTCGAAATCATCACTAGGTGTTCCCGCCAATTGCTCGGACGAGGACCCAATTTTGGCACGATTGCCGACGGGTTGCTCCAGTGTTCCCGCAGTGATGCACTGGCGCTCATAGATCACGCCAGCTCTCGATTCCCGCGGATTGTTCCTTCATCGCAGTTTAAAGTTGGTTTTTTGTGGAGTAAAAGCTTTACTTTTGTAGGTCAAGTTCAAACGCCGCAACCGGGTGCTCGAGTTCGAATCCTAGGATGACATCAGGATGAATCTCGCCGGCTATGCCCAAACTCCCGCCATCAGAGACAAACTCAGCCGCTCGACCTTCTAAGAAGCTGGGGTGCTCGATAGGGCGGACTTCATGGGCGATGCCTAACTCTCGGAGCAAGGCCTCAGCAACGGCTTTGATTTGGGTGAACCCCGCTCCTTCACCGATTACTATTGCTGCGGCACGGCGCACGCCTCTAGCACTAGTTTCAGCCTGCTCGTCAAGCACCACGACATCACCCACCTCAAACACGCGCTGCGGCAACGGGTTGCGTCGGTTCGCTTGCAGCACCGAGAGCAAGCAGGGGAGTAGCGAGTTCCTGATGATTGTGTACTCCTCCGACACCGGATTCGCGATCTCCGCAGCCTCGCCCCCCACGCGCATGAGCTCGAAATTCGTTTGTGGGTTGGTGAGCGTGTAAGTCATGACCTCCATGAATCCCAGCCCCGTCAAAACTCGCCTGACCCGCTCGCTGAGTCGCTCGACCGGTACCCGCTCGCCCGTGGTCACCACTTGGGGCAGAGTGGGCTCGAGCCGGTCGTAGCCGTAGCCTATGGCTATATCTTCGATGAGGTCAACCTCGTGCATTAGGTCGCCTCGGTAGGACGGGGCCAGTAGCGTCAGGATTTCACCTTTGATGTTTGCAACGTCGTAGCGCATTCTTTTTGCAATCTTGGCAATTTCCTTAGGTTTCAGGTTGAGGCCTATGAACTCGTTTGTGGCGCGCGTGCTCAGGCGGTGTCGGCTGGGGCGGAGGTCGGGCGTTCGAACGCGCCTACTCGGATACTTGACCGTGACTGACTGAATCCCAAAACCCCGCTCAGCCAGCCCGGTCATCAAAATCGTTAGTGATTGGTTCGCCACGCGCTCGTCATCGCCCGTGACATCAATGAAGAGTCGTTTTGTGTTGCTCGTGACGCGCGTCTCTTCACTGTTTATGATTGGGGGCATGGAAAGCACCACACCTCGGGAGTCGATTAGCAGTGGGTAGCGAGGCCACTCCTGCATGATTGAGCCATATTCAATACCCTTCGGGTGTTCGCGCAGGATCTGGGCGGGGGTGAGTTCCCGGTCGAGTTCCAGCGGGACAAAGCGGATGCCATCGGGCAGCGTGGTGGTGTAGCGCACGGGCGGCTTGATGGTGTCAAGGTCGTAGACGCCTATCGAGCCCCTGCGCCGGTTTCTACACAGTGAGGCGTGAAGCTTCTCTTGGACCTGCATAAGCGAGGCCACGATTTCATCGGTCAGCTTCACGTTTGTCACGACGCCAGCCGCGATAAAGGGTCGGATGGCCTTAACACTCCGGTCAACCTCGACCGTCACTCCAGACGCGCTCAGCTTGTAAAGAGGCAATCCGGTCTCCACACCTAAAAAGCCCCTAAGTGCCCGTGCTACTCCTTCAGGGCTGAGCAGGTCCGGGCGGTTGTGCGTAATTTCAAGCTTGAGCTCGTCGCCGACTGCCTCTGCTTCTATTCCCAGCATGCCAAGACGTTCACACAGTCGCTTCGGCGCAATCCGCTTGCTCACAAGTTTGCAGAGATCGCGGTAGCTCACGGTGATTGACGGCATTACGCATCACTTTTTGTTGTGGGATTCAAATTGCTCGGCTTCTTCTTTATGCACGGACGAATCGCATTTATCACACTTTTGACTTCCTTCCTATCTTTCCATAAGACGTAAACTTGGTTGAATTTCCTAGTCTTTCCACTTTTTCCAAATTTCATGACATAGCCGAGCTGCGAGAGAAAATCTTTAACTATGAGAAGGAGGTGGGGTTGCGTGTTGTAGATAACCATCCGCTGGCGCCCGTCGGTCATTAAGTAGTAAGAACCCTCTGATTCATAAAAACCCCTTACAAATGCGGTTGCAAGCTCTGCGTTCTCACCAACCATCCTTCTTATTTTATCATTATCGAGGTTCCGATACCATGCTACGAATTTTTTGGAGCACGCGATAACTACATAAACAGGATGTCTGTTGGAATTGACTGGCGGATATTCCATAGAAATGTGTGGATTCAGTCCAATTTTTCGCAAAGCGTTCGTGAAAGACTTGGCGAACTTCTTAGAGATAGTTCTTAATCTAACGGAGTAATGCCAACGCTTTTTTATAACACGCGTGAAACCATCTCCTCTTAACACCTCCAATACATAAAGGAGTTCCGGCGAGGGGGTAAGATGAGGATGTTTTTCGAACCCCTTTAATGCGATGCGAGCTTTCGTCAACCACCTGTAGAGTGTGGGAAGGCTTATGTTAAGAGTACTTGCGGCTTGGACAACGCTTGTTTGCCGATACAGTTTTTCCAGCTCCTCCCGAGTGAGTCTGCACTCCGGTCTGGGGGATTTTAACCTAAGTTCACTGGACTTTGTTAAAATACTGGTCCATGTTCTATCTTGGAGTTTTTCCATGAGCGCTTGCTTTTCACCCTTGGGATAGAGCTCCTTCAAGATTGTGAGTTCCTCATTTGTCCATGGTTGCTTTCGTCTCTTTATCCCATACTTCACCATCCGCCATCGGATTCCCGATCTGCTCATACCAAAGATTTTTCCTATCTGCGATAAGCTTAGCCCGCTTCTGTAGAGTTTTTCCAATTCTTCCTTTCCCAAGTTTTCATTTGCCAAATTGTGCTCCCCGCTCTTGCGTAGAGGACCATATTTAAGCGCCTTTGGGGGAGAGAGGGCACCGAAAGTAATATTTAAACTATATAAAGGGGCACCGAAAACATCGATGGATTTAAACCCTCTCAAAATCTCACCTCAGATTTGAGCGATAATGTATCCCTTGAGAAGTTGGGTAAGCATAAGTTGAAAGCCACTGGATATCGTTGCCAAATAACTTTCTGATATCCTCTAACCCCAATTTTATCATAGCAAGTCGCGAGAACCCGATTCCCCATGCAATCACTGGGTGTCGAATGCCGAGCGGACGGAGCAGCTCAGGCCGAAACATCCCAGCCCCTAGGACTTCGAGCCACTCACGTCGTTGGGGGTGCCAAATATCTGCCTCAGCGCTCGGCTCAGTATACGGAAAGTATCCCGGCCTGAACCTTATTTTCGAGAACCCGAGCTTGACCATTATCTGCTT
>CAZESD010000049.1:0-6138 GCA_964514945.1 Hadarchaeota archaeon (SeqCode) | reverse complement strand
ACAACGTTTACATCGGAGAGGGCTCGCGAATTCGCTCGGGCTCCTACATCTTGGGGCCAACCTACATCGGCAAGGATTGCGACATCGGGCCAAATTGTTTCATAAGGCCGTGCACGAGTATAGGCGACAAAGTAAGGATTGGCAACGCGGTCGAGGTAAAGAACAGCATCGTCATGGATTACACGCACATCGGGCACCTCTCGTACGCGGGTGACAGCGTTATCGGGAGCCACTGCAACCTCGGAGCGGGAACAACCATCGCGAATCTGCGTTTGGACGAGAAGCCTATTAAGATGAAAGTCGGCGGTAAGGTGATTAGCAGCGGTAGGCGAAAGCTGGGCACGATAATCGCCGACAATGTCAAAACTGGCATCAACTGTACGATAAACGTTGGCGTGAAAATCGGTCCAGATTCGGCGGTTGGACCAGGGGCGGTCGTTTACAAGGATGTTCCCCCAAATACGATGATATCCGTGAAACCCATCGTGGAGAAGAGGAAGTGGAAACCCAAGTAGGTCTTAACATGAGCAAGCACACACGCAAAGAATTCCGGAGGAGATATCCGAACCTAGCTGGAGAGTTAGGCGGGGCCGGAACAGTCAAAATTCAAGCCGTTCGAACGAGTGTGAAAGAGGCTGAGAAGACATCACACAACTTACATGGTTACGAGCCAACCGCTATCGATTTCATCCGACGCTGCGAAAACGATGCCCAAGCGCTTGAGATAATAAACTTCCTTGAGAAGAACGGAAAAATCGAGCCTACTTATGCACGGCATTTGCGCGCCCAGTTGGCCGAGCGTGGACTACAGAGCTTCGGCAAGCGAAGGAAGCCCGGCTGCTACTTGTGCAGCGAGTAGGGTTAAACATGCTTGAATTGGGACTCGTGGGTAAACCAAATACAGGCAAGACCACCTTTTTCAACGCCGCAACGCTTGCGAATGCTCCAGTAGCGGGTTACCCCTTTACAACAATCGATGCTAATGTCGGCGTCACCTACGTGCGAAGCCCATGCCCCTGCCGCGAGTTCAAGGTGACCTGTACCCCCAAAAATTCGAAGTGCGTTGATGGGGTCCGGCACGTGCCCATCCGGATGATCGATGTAGCTGGCTTGGTAGAGGGGGCCTACATGGGGCGGGGCTTGGGCAATCGCTTCCTCGACAACCTTCGGATGGCAGCCGCACTAGTCCACATTATCGACGCAGCCGGAGCAACCGATGCCGAGGGCAAACCCTGCCCGCCAGGTACCCACGATCCCGTTCAAGACATAGATTTCCTCGAAGTCGAGATCGCGGCATGGCTGCGGAGCCTGCTTGTGAAAGATTGGCCGAAGTTCGCGCGCAGGGCGAAGTACGAAGAGCTCGACTTGGTTAAGGAGATAGCCGGACGCCTGAGCGGGCTAGGTATAAAGGAAAATCACGTTGCCCAAGCATTCCGGCAGGCAAGCGTAGATCGCTCGAACCCAGAAAAATGGACGGATGATGATTTGCTCCGATTCGTGGCAGAGGTTCGGAAAGCGAGCAAGCCCATTGTAATCGCCGCGAACAAAGCCGATGTGCCGGCGGCCGAGCTGAATATCGAGCGTTTGCGCCAGCGAGGGTACATCGTGGTCCCGACTTGCTCTGAGGCCGAGCTCATTCTGCGACGCGGGAGCGAGAAGGGGCTTATAAGCTACGAGCCGGGCGACGACGATTTCGAGGTTCTCAAACCGGAGGAGCTAAACGAGCAGCAGAAAAAAGCAATCGAGATGACCCGTACGCTGTTGAAAAAGTGGGGCTCGACGGGCATCCAACAGGTGGTAGATAAGGCAATCTATGAACTGCTAAATCTAATCGTGGTTTACCCCGTCGACGACGAACACAAGCTCACGGACAAGAAGGGCAATGTGCTTCCTGATACATATCTTGTTCCGAAAGGTACGACGGCCCGCGAGTTTGCCTACATGATCCACACCGACCTCGGAGAGTCTTTCATCCACGCGATAGACGCTCGGACAAAGCGAAGACTGGGTGAGGATTACGAGCTCAAGGAGAGAGATGTGATTAGGATAGTCGCGGCTAAGGGAAGGTGAGTCGTTGAAAGTCGTCCTCATTAATCCAAACACTGGACGAGCCGAACGTATAGAGAACGAGGCGGCGTGGCCCCCGCTGGGCTTGCTTTACATAGGAGCGGTGCTAAAAAAATCCGAACACAAAGTCAAAGTCATCGATAACGCACGAATCCAGCTGCCGGTCGAAAAAATCGTCGAGCGGGTGAAACGGGAGAATCCGGAAGTACTTGGAGTGAGTACTCTCACTCCGACCTTCAAACAGGGCATAAAAATAGCGGGTGCTATCAAGGCTGAACTCCCAGATTTAAAAATAATTTTTGGAAACTATCACGCTACTTTTACCTATAAGAGACTACTGACAAAGTACCCCTTCGTTGACTACGTAGTGCTAGGCGAGGGCGAGCAAATCTTTTTGGAACTCGTCAACGCTTTGGAGAGAAACGAAGAGACAAAGAAAATAAAAGGAATAGCTTTCAGGCACGATGGTAGAGTGGTCAAAACGCCACCGAGACAATTCATCCAAAATCTCGACGAATTACCTCTTCCTGACCGAACGTTGTTGGAGCAGGAGTATCACTCCGAGGTGGTTGGGATGCTGGGTAGTAGCGGAAAGTTCACCACCGTGTTGACATCAAGAGGCTGTCCCTACAACTGCAGATATTGCGCTTGCTCGGCCTTCTCCTTGCGAAAGGTCAGGTTCAGATCTCCAAAATCCGTGGTAGCTGAGATGGGGCTGTTGCAGATGGAGGGTTACGAGGAAGTTGGATTCGTTGATGACAATTTGCTTTTGGACCGAAATAGGATGGAAAAAATTTGTGACCTGTTGAAGAAGAATGGAATCAAGCTCACCCTTTGGGCAGAGGGGAGGGTTGACCAAGCATCGCGCGAGGTGCTGCGCAAGTTCGCGCGAGTTGGCTGCAAGACGATTTATTTTGGAGTGGAGAGTGGCAACCAGAAAGTCTTGAACTATTACGGGAAAAATATCTCGCCGGAACTCAGCCGAAAAGCCATGCTTAACTGTAAGGAAGCGGGCATCGAGAACATCATAGGCTCCTTTATCGTTGGCGCCCCAATCGAAACTAGGGAAGATGTCCAGCGGACCTTAGATTTCGCCCTAAACTTGAAAGGCATGGACTTCCCGCAGATGAATGTCCTCATGCTCTCGCCAGGAATGGACCTATGGGACACGGCGGTGCGTGAGGGGTACCTTGATGAAGAGAAGTATTGGGAGGATGCAGTTACCGCTATCAATGTTTTTCCGTCCCATTTGAAAGAGGAGGAACTCTGCGGGATGATTGACCGCTTCTATGCAAAGTTCATCAAGCGGCCGACTTTCTGGATCCCGCAAATCCTGAAGACTGTGCAAAGCAAGTACCGCATGAAAATTCTTTTGGCTAACCTCAAGTCCAGAACTAGTTTTAGGGAGACTGTCCGACAACTCACTGGCGAATGAAACAACCCGCGCAGATATAAGTCAGTTTCGCTTAATTTCTTCGAGCATATGGAGGAAGTGGTATGGCGAAAATCTTAGTTACCGACCCCATCCACGAAGATGGTCTTAAGGCACTGCGTGAGTTCGCGGAGGTTGAGGTGGCCACGGGCCTGAAGCCGGCCGATCTACTCGAGAAAGTTAAGGGGTATGATGTGCTGGTGGTGCGAAGCGCGACGAAGGTAACGAAAGATGTAATCGATGCAGATAAACAACTCAGGATAATCGCCCGAGCGGGAGCAGGGCTTGACAACGTAGATGTCAAAGCCGCCGAAAAGCGAGGGATTAAGGTACTCAACTCTCCAGAAGCTCCAACCATCGCGGTCGCGGAACTCGTGCTCGGACACATGTTGTCATTTGTAAGGCATATCCCGGTCGCAGACTCAAGCATGAAAGCAGGACGATGGGAGAAGTCTAAACTCAGTGGTACCGAATTAAGGGGTAAAACGCTTGGCATAGTAGGCACGGGGAAGATAGGCAGGGCGGTGGGCTACAGGGCAAAGGCGTTTCAGATGGAGTTGCTCTTATATGACGTTATCAAAAACCAAGAGTTCGCCGAGCGGACGGGAGCGCGGTACGTCGATTTGAACACGTTGTTTCAAGAATCGGATTTCGTGACTCTACACGTACCACTGATGCCTGAGACCAAACATATGATCGGAAAACGTGAACTCGAACTCATGAAACCGACCGCAGTGTTGATAAACACCTCGCGTGGCGGAATCATTGACGAAGCGGCACTGATTGAAGCGTTGAAGAACAAAAAAATTGCGGGGGTCTGTTTGGATGTCTACGGGCAGGAGCCGCCCCGTGATAGCCCACTACTCGAGCTGCCAAACGTCGTGCTCACACCACACCTCGGAGCTTCAACACGCGAGGCGCAACGAGATGCAGCTATGATTATAGTCCAGAAGATAAGAAATACACTTGTCCAGTAGGGATGTCATAATGTACAAGTACTTGAGAAATGAATCGGCAGAATTGAACAGACTCATGCGCAGCCGAATGCGCGAGTGGCGGCGCGGGCCAGCGATAGTGCGTGTCGAGCACCCAACTAGGCTAGATCGAGCTCGTGCGCTTGGGTACAAGGCGAAGCAAGGTATCATCGTCGTTCGAGCTCGGGTGCGAAAGGGAGGTAGACGCAAGGTGCGACCATGGCGTGGACGCCGACCAAAGCGCATGGGAGTTCGTAAGCTCGTCCCCAAGAAGAGCATCCAGCTGATTGCAGAGGAGCGAGCAGCCCGGAAGTACCCCAATTTGGAGGTGCTGAACTCCTACCCGCTCGGCCCAGACGGTACCCACGAGTATTTTGAGATTATCATGCTCGACCCGAACCACCCGGCGATTCTGAGCGATTCCCAACTCGGATGGGTGGCCGAGAAAAAGCATAGTGGGCGAGTTTACCGAGGTTTGACGAGATCAGGGCGAAAGTCGCGTGGGCTACTTCACAAAAGCAAGGGTGCAGAGAAGGTCAGGCCGAGCGTTCGGGCCCGTCGGCATGGCTGAAGTGATCGTGAATGGAATTTCCGTTCAGGAGCGCGGTTGTTAGCACATTTGCGCATGCCACCGAGGCCGAAGAACGGGTTTTAGATGCCCTTAGGATTTTGTTGCCCGAAGAAATTGAGGTCCGCCGATCGAGGCTTAAAGGCCACCATGGCAACCCCATCGTGAACCTCGAGGCGCGGATTAAGCGCAAGGAGACTCGAGAGCTCTGGCAAAGAATCCTAGCCAAGCTACGCGGAGGAGAGTTCGAAAAAATTGCTAGGGCCGCACCGGACAGAATCGATGAGACATGTCATCTTCACCTGAGATTCAACAAACAGTTGGCCTATGCAGGGGAGCTCGCGTTGACCGAGGGCGGCGATGTTATCCACCTCCGACTGAAAGTTGCGGCTTACCCTGCCAAACGAGAAGTCGCGGTTGACTTAGTCGAGAAATTTTTGCAGACAAAATAAATCTGACGGGTTTTTAGAGACGGATTTATCCGAGGTAGAATGTAGGCAAAAGAGATGCCTGCACTTCAAGAGATTGAAAACAAGTTAACTACCGCCAAGGAATGCTAACTTCGTCGACTCTCCATCTCTGATTCACTACTGTGTCTTCGAGATTCTGCCTCACACCATTTCTATACGCTAAGATACCTGTCCAACTTATCATGGCCCCGTTGTCAGCGCATAGCTCCATTGGTGGAACCAAAAATTTTGCGTGGTGCTCTTTCGCCATGAGCTTGAGCATCTCTCTTAACCTTTTATTTGCCGCGACCCCGCCGGTTAGCATGACCTCGCGTTTTTCGGTGTGCGCAACCGCCCGCTCAGTCACCTCCACGAGAGCAGCGAATGCCGTTTCCTGCAGGCTGTAGCAGAGATCTCGAACATCGACTCCAGCACGATGCTTGCGGACCGTTTCAGTCATCAATCCTGAGAACGATAGGTCCATCCCCTTAACCACGTAAGGTAGCGGGATGTAGCGCTTGCCCTCGCGCGCGAGCCGCTCGACGTTGGGTCCGCCGGGGTGAGGCAATCCAACCTCCCGCGCAAAAACATCAAGGCAATTGCCAACGGGGATATCGAGTGTTTCTCCAAAAACACGATAGCGCCCTG
>CAZESD010000048.1:0-6281 GCA_964514945.1 Hadarchaeota archaeon (SeqCode) | reverse complement strand
GTTCTTTGTTCGGGCGGAAAAGACTCAAGCCTTGCGCTCTGGCTTGCGCAGCAGCAGGGGCATGAAATTGCGCACATAGTTGCGATGATTCCCAAGCGGGAGGACTCCTGGATGTTTCACTACCCTAACATCGAACTCATTGATCTATTTGCCGCGTGCACCAGCCTGTCCCTCATCAAAACCGAAACGAGCGGCGAACGCGAGCAGGAGCTGAAGGATTTGAAGCGGGTGCTTAGCGAGCTCGACATTGAAGGCGTGGTGAGCGGCGCAATAGCCTCAAACTATCAAAAGAGCCGCATCGACCGCATCTGCGAGGAACTCAATCTTAAATCGATAGCACCGCTCTGGGGCCGCGAACCAATCGAGCTACTCAGCGAGATGTTGAATGCTAGGTTTGACATCCTCATTACAAGCGTGGCCGCCCAAGGGTTTGACGAGAGCTGGCTGGGCAGAAAAATCGATGAGGGATGTCTGGAAGATCTGAAAAGGCTCCATGCCAAGTTCAAGATAAACATCTCGGCCGAAGGAGGCGAATATGAGTCACTCGTGCTTGATGCGCCTTTTTTCAAAAAACGGATCGAGGTGGTGGAGGCCGAGCGCATCTGGCGGGGAACCAACGGATATTTGCTGATCAAACATGCAAAGCTTGTGGAGAAGTGATGAGATGACGACAGCCCTCGTTTACTCCGAAAAATATCTAGAACACAATCCAGGAGAGGGGCACCCCGAGCGACCCGAGCGTCTGAAGGCGATCGTGGACGCGCTGAAACAGGCGAGACTCTGGGGTGCACCGAAGGTAAAAGTGTTGGGGCCCAAGTCCGCAAAGCGTGGGGACATTGAGCTCGTCCACGATCCGAACCACATCGAGCTCGTCGAACGCCTGAGCAAGTCTGAGAAGCCGCTCAGTGGAGATACTCCCGTGCGTAAGAACACCTATGAGTTGGCGTTGCTGGCCGCAGGCGGGACGATTGATGCCGGACGCGTAGTACTATCTGGAGATGCTCTGAACGCATTCGCGCTGGTCAGGCCCCCAGGACACCACGCCACGCAAGCACGGGGTGGCGGGTTCTGTTATTTCAACAACCTCGCGGTGATGATCGAGCGCCTCAAGCGAGAATTCAAGCTAAGACGAGTATTCATCCTAGACTTTGATGCCCACCACGGCAACGGGACGCAGAATATCTTCTACGATGACCCGAGCGTGCTCTACATGTCGCTGCACCAAGACCCGCTGACACTCTACCCGGGAACTGGCTTCATCGACGAAGTGGGCTCGGGCGAAGGGGAGGGCTACACGGTCAACGTGCCGTTACCACCCGAGAGCGGTGATGCTGAATACATGGATGCGATGAAGGAAATTTTCGTGCCGCTCACCGAGCAGTTCAAGCCGGAACTTTTTGCGGTTTCCGCCGGGTTCGATGCGTATGTTGATGATCCGCTTACGCAGCTGCGGTTATCAACGCTCGCTTATGGGTGGCTTACACGCTTTGTCGTCGAGCAAGCTGAGAGGCTGTGTAAAGGGAGAGTAGTGTTTGTGCTTGAAGGTGGCTACATGGTCGATGCTTTGGCGGAGGGAGTGGTCAACGTTGTGAGAGCAATGACAGGCGAGAAGTTCCCACCACCCACCGAGGCTCGTCACCTCAGAGTGGTTGATGAGCTCAAACAGGCACTCGCGAATTACTGGAAATTGTAGAGATTACACTGTGCACATTTATCAGGCAGACGAGTGATTTTACTTCATGGCTCGGCGGTCGTCTCTGGGAAGAAGGGAAAGGCTTGAACGAGTGAACTGTTACGAATATCTTCCAAAACATCATCCACGTCGCAGATTTCGCCGAGCGCGAGGCGTGAGTTACCGTGTTCTTGGGGAACAACTAAGATTATACCTTTAGACAAAAACCACATTTTGGAGGGCATCGATTGGAACCTATCGTTACTGAGGGACTGACGAAGTATTACGGCAAGTTATTAGCTCTGGATAACTTAAACATGAAAATTCCGAAGGGGAAGTGTGTCGGCTTCCTCGGACCGAATGGGGCTGGGAAGAGCACAACGATCAAAATCCTGTGCAACCTGATTTTTCCAACAAAGGGAGAGGTACACGTAAATGGATTCAACTCCTCCAAGAACCCCAAGAATGCGCTGGAAGATGTTGGGTGTATAATCGAAGCGCCGAGTTTTTACCCTTATTTGAACCCAATGGATGTTCTGAGCTATTTCGGAAAGCTACGGGGGATCGGTGGCCTTGAACTTAAGCGAAGGATGAAGGAAGTGCTAGAATTTGTTGACTTATCCAAATGGGCTAAAACAAAGATCGGGAAGTTCTCGAGGGGAATGAAACAGAGACTTGGTGTTGCCCAGGCGATCTTACACGACCCTTCCATCCTTATCCTCGATGAACCAGCGCTTGGGCTTGACCCACGAGGAGTGGTGGGAGTAAGAGAAAATATCAAAGAGATGAAAATGCAAGGCAAAACGATATTCTTCGCCTCACATATGCTTTATGAAGTGCGGGAGGTTTGCGATGCCGTTGCGTTGATCGATAAAGGTAAGTTATTAACATACGACAATGTGGAAAACCTAGAGAAGATTTTCAGGGTACAGGTGATAGAAGTTGAATTACTCCAGCCGCCGAAACCCAGAGAGCTCAAGAAGCTAAATGAGCTGAAGGCGGTCAAGTCAGTTTCGCTCCGGAAAAATTACCTGGAAATAAACTTCAGCGGTGACAGGGCCACGCGCGCGGAGTTATTGGCTGCTTTGGTCAAAGACCTCAAGCTTCAAGTGGCATCCTTTAGACCATCCGCTGCGGCCTTAGAAGAAATTTATCTACAACTCGTTAAGGAGTGAGATGATGCCTGGTGATCTCAAACAGATTTGTACGGTTATGAGGTATGAGTTGTTAAAGAATTTGAAACGTTGGCGTTTAGTGGGTCTCCTCATTCTCGTCGCCACTATTTCGGTGATCGCTGGTACGGTGGCAGGGGGAACAGGGAGTCTGGAGGAATTGGCCAAGAATTTTCTAGGTCCATTCTCACTTTTCATTGTTGTCATCACAGGGATTTTCTTGAGCGGCGACGTCATAAGTTCAGAATTCGAAGGCGGGGCAGGTTATCTGCTCTTTTCAAACCCGATAAAGCGCATCGTGCTCGTTGCAGGAAAATTTATAGCAGCTTTCCTTTCTGCACTGCTGGTAATCTCGATTTTTTACCTTTCCGGCATCCTTATCATGTTAAACACCTTTGGTGCCGTTCCAAGCAGGATCGTTGGCTCCTTCGCACTCACGATTCTCTTCATTTGCGCCGTGCTAGGTTTCACTTTCCTTTTCAGTTCATTTCTGCGAGGCACGGGGCCGGCGATGATCACATTTCTCATTCTCCTCTTGCTGATGCCTTTTTTGCAAACTTATCTGCTCTTCAATGTGGGGGTCGAACCATGGTACCTCCTGACCTATAGCTGGGGGGCGATAGCAGGGTACATTGACCCACCCGTGCAAAGGGTAACCACAACGTATCATGGTACCTACTACAATTATCCAGATTTTACCATCAGCGCACTAGTCATGCTAGCTTATTTCATCGTCCCACTAGTTTTGAGCATGATTTTCACAAAGCGGAGGGAAATGACATAGGAGTATTCGACCCCAATTCCCCCCCTTGTCGGCGCGGTCTTGTGCCGCCGTGGCCTTTCGTCACCATCGACTTTTCCCTACCTCAGACCTTTCGCTTTAATGCATCAAGCCAAATCCCGTTTTTAGTTTTAGGAATCGGCCACGCCCTCAATGAGAAAAGATACATAGCTCTGTGAAAACCAACAAAAAGGTAAACGGTATCTCCCCCTCCATCCGTTTGGTATCTTATCCTCAGTGGCCTAAAAATGCTCATCCTCCTTTTAAAAATCTCGTCAAAGCCCAAGTACAGGTCTTTTATTTTTCCATATGGTATGTTGGCCTCCAACCCATCATCCCCTTTGAGCTTCAACGTGTCTCTTCCCAAGATCACGTGCCCCTCATGTTTATGCGGTGGCTTTTTGAATATATGGTAAAATTGCCAGCCAGAACCCACCCCTTTAATGTCCTCTTCATAGGCGAATAGCACCCTGCCTTTCATCGCCACCCCCGCTCCATAATTTTGTCACCACCAAGGCATGTAGTTCTTTCGCTTCCCCAGTTTGTCTCCAAGGTAGCCCCCTAGCAGGTACCACGGTAAGGCTAGGAGTGCTGAAAAATCTGCGCTTAAACCTAACACCCGCCTTAGAATGATCACGAAAATGACCCATAAAACGAAACCGATACCCATGCCGAAGAGAATGAAGAGACATCGCCACAGGGTCAAGGAGGTTGAGGCTCTCGCATACTTAAATTTGTAAGCTGCGACTGTAAGAACCACCGCGACAACTACATAGCAGAGGGCTTAGAGAAAACCAAGGACTCACAAATTCACACCTATTTTCGACCGAACTTTAATTTTCCCAAGTTGTGGCGGGCCCCGGCGGTCGCGTGCAAAAATACCCGGGACCAGGCCCCGCCGCGCTCGGGGAGTATGAGGGTATTCGAACCCGCCCCTGCCACGTGTTCGCTCAGCGCGGTTCATTACGCCGCCGGTGCCTTTCGCCGCTTTCCCCTCCACACCCGCCGGTGCGGCCGGATGGATAACCTCACCCAAAAGCTTACGCCTTCAGGAAGCCGCACCAGCGGATTGCGCGAGTTTCAAATTTTTTGTCATCCTTATCTCCGCCATTCTCATTCTCGCCCTATGACAGTTCACTCACTCAATCCCCCTTATGACATTTTTATGGTAGAATAGTGGAATATAAAAGTATGTCCGTCGGAATGTCGGATAGGGGTAGCACGACCATCACTTTACTTCCTCCTTCCTCCTAATCCTTTTCGGCGGGGAGATCTCTTCTAGCTTCAGTATTCTTACCCCTTGATCCGAAATCTCGAAGAAGCTCAGGTGGTCGCTGTGCCCGCTCCAGCGCATCTTCCTCACCTCCAAGGCCCTGGTGCGGGTCAGCCCGTCCCCGTCGTAGAAAAGGACTATCACCACATCTGCGACGTACTCCTCGACACCTAACCTGCCGAGCCCCTCCTTCCCCTCCTCTATCTCCGATGTCATGATCGAGGTGCAGCCAAGCTCGCTGAGCTCCCGTTGCAGCCTCGCCAGCCCGGACCTGAACGCGAGCTTGTCAGGGAAGAGCATCGAGAATTGTCCTAAGCCATCAAGGGCCAGTCTCTCGGCTTTCCTCTCCCGCACCACCCCGACGATCTCCTCAATCAGGTCCTCTCCCTTGGCCCCAACCTTTTTTCCGAACTTGATTATCCTGTCGAGTGGGCCACCTAGGAGCTCCAAGTTTCCCTGGTTCTCTAGAGCCTTGAGGTGCCAGCCGAAAACCCCCATGTTTTCGCACAAAATATCGGGCTCCAGCTCGAACGAAACGAAGACCCCAAGCTCCCCGTAGTCAGTGACTCCCTTAACTACGTACTGCATCGAGAGGACCGTCTTACCCGTGCCGCACTTGCCCGAGAGAAGGGTGCAGCTCCCCTTGGGCAGCCCACCGTTCATTAGCTCGTCAAGCCCGGGTATGCCGGTCTTTACCCTCCTTTGATTACCCATGCCTACTCCCCTTCTAGGTACTTCCTCACCTTCCGCTGCCGCAGCACATGCCTCCGGAGCATCGCCTTCCGCCTGCGCACCATCAGGAGCGCGTACCCGGCTGCCCCGGCCGCGAGCACCCCGACCCCGAGCTCGACCATCATCTCATTTTTCCTCCTCGAACTTCCTCTTGATCTTTTTTAACTTCTTCAGCTGCTTCTCGCGCACCCCCGCCCGCTTCGCCTGCCCCCTTCGCCAGCGGACAGCATAGCAGACCGCGCCCAACGCACCCACGGCGAGGGGCCCGACCACGATCTCCACCATCATTTTTCTCCCCTTATCCTCCTCTCTTTCTCAGCCAGATGAGGATGCCCGCCAACAGGACTACTACTATCCCCGTTACCGCGAGCGGTACTACCATCGACGGCGGCGCAGTTACCACGAACGTCCCCGTCGAGCCATCCACGCCCACGGCATAGGTGCCGGCTACTTCCTCCGTAACTTCGAATGTGACAGTTCCGGTGGCTCCCACAGCTAACGTGATGTCCTTTGTGTCCACTGCGATCCCATTTATCGTGAGCGTTACCGAGCAAGTTCCGGCCGTGCCGCCGACGTTCGTGACCTTCACTGATATTTCAACGTTCTCACCCGGCCCGACCTCCATCGGCTCGATCACCAAGTCGCTGAGCA
>CAZESD010000047.1:0-6448 GCA_964514945.1 Hadarchaeota archaeon (SeqCode) | reverse complement strand
TGCGCGACCCCTTCTTGTATCCCCTGAGCCACGGGCCGACGAGTTTGTCCTTCTCGAGCCGTCTCAGGTTCTTCGCCCTTTTTGGTTCCGCTTTCATGCCTTACCACCCCCTTTTATGTTGGTTCGTTCTATTATACTCAACGGACAACAACGGGCGGTTACAGGGGTGTTTACATCAAACGAGATATGTGTCGACCAGTGCCGCCAAAATAGCTAAAGCTCTGGGATTTCAGGCATGCTGAGTTTGTGTGCTATCCGTCGCTCTCGCTCGATGAAGCGGTTTACATCCTCGATCTTCACGCCTGCCGCATCAGCTATCACGTCCGGCCCCAATCCAAGATCAAGCCCAGCATAAATCATGTCGAGTTTTTCGTATGATATGCCGAGCTCCCTCTCATCGGTCTGTCCCCGCCAAAGACCAGCTGAGGGCACATTTTCAATCACCCGCTTCGGCACGTTCAGGTGCGCTGCGAGCTGTCTAACTTGCGTCTTGTAAAGGCAGCCAAGTGGCATTAGATCGACCGCGCTATCTCCGTGCTTGGTGAAATAACCGGCACGGATTTCACTTCGATTGCTGCTCCCGACCACAAGACGGTTGAGTAGGTTTGCGTAGTAGTAGATGATCGTCATTCGCACTCGGGGTTTGATGTTGGCCGCCGGGATGCGTACCCCGGCCCTGAAATCGGATAGGTTTTGGCGAACCCCTAATACAGCTGGCGTAATGTCAACTACTCTAAATCTTATACCCAATCGGTTCGAGACATCATGAGCGTCGGCAACATCTCGAGGATTTGTAACTCCGGCTTCTGGCATGCAGACCCCTAAGACATTGGGTATGCCTAAAGCTTTTTTGCACAGGGTAGCCACCACCGATGAGTCTAATCCCCCGCTGAGCCCGACCACCGCACCATCTGCCTCAGCTTCCCTGATTTTTCGCTTGATGAATGCGACGAGTTTGCGCTCCACGGCTGGGAGGTTTATTTTAAGTGAGCGCTTGATTAGCTTCGCGGCGCCCTTTTTGGTCATCTGTGTCACCTAGAATCGCCTCGGGTAGGAGCCGAGCACTTTAAGCATTGCCGTTTTCCGCTTTACGCCTTCCAGCGCCTCCTTCACCTTCGCATCCTCGCGGTGCCCCTCGGAGTCGATGAAGAAGAGATAATCGCCGAGCGCCTTCTTTGACGGACGAGATTCGATCTTCGTCAGGTTTATGTTACGAACTGCAAACTCGCCCAGTATCTCGTGAAGAATACCCGGCCTGTCCCGAGCAGTGTAAAACACGATTGAGGTCTTGTCGCGGCCCGTGGGTTTGCTATCCTCCTTCGCGAGGCATAGAAAGCGGGTGGTGTTCATCTCGCCCGACTGGATTTCATCGTGAAGCACTTCCAGCCCGTAGAGGTTTGCGAGCGCCTTTGGCCCGATCGCCGCCATGTGGGGCTGTTTGAGTTTGCCAACCTGCTCCGCGGCTTTGGCGGTACTCGTCATCTCGATGAGTTCCGCTTTCGGCAAGTTCTTCCGCAGGAACTCACGGCACTGAGCCAGCGCCTGAGGATGGGAGAGCACCCGGGTGATCTGCACGAGCTTCGATCCCGGCACCCCGAGCAAGGAATGTGAGACCGGAACGACGACTTCGGCTTGGACTTTGACATCGGCCCACGCGAGTGCATCGAGCGCCTCCCCTACGGAACCCTCTCGCAAGCTCTCGATTGGGATGACGCCCACCTGAACATCGCCGCGCGCCACGGCTTCAGCAACATCAGTAATCATGGAGCAGGGTACCACCTCAACTTTCTCCCCGAACTGGGAGCGTGCAACCAGTTCAGCGTACGTGCCCCTAGGCCCGAGGACCCCTACCTTCATGTTTTGCCCTCCTCAAATCGTTCGTACATTCTTTTGTATGCATTTTTGGTTTTAGCCGATCCCCATGGAGCTAGGGCCTCTTTGAAGATTGCTCGAACGCTTTTGGAATCGCCAGCGGAGAAGGCGACGTCCAGCGAACGACAAGCCTCGAGGAGCGAACTCCGCACGACCCGCGCGTACCGGTTGCGCACCTGAAGTTCGCCGTATAGCTCAGGATTCCCCGCGAGCACGGATTTAGCTAGATCAAGTAACGTCGCGAACATCGGGGTACGAAGCTTTTCCGCTTGTTTAAGCCCTTTCATCGACTTGAGCGCGTCGAGGTAGGCGAGAAGCACGAAATGGGTCATGCATTGAGTTATCGCCATCAAACGATCATGCTCCTCCGCTTCCATCTCGGTGACCCGCGCGCCCAGCTCGATTAAGCGGTGTTTGAGCGCGGCGTAGCGTTTGCCGGGCTTTACTGGCACCACCACGAAATCTTTCCCCTTGACGCTTGTCGCCCCCGGGCCGAAGAGCGGGTGGAGTGATACGAGCTCGACTTTTGCTTCTATGGTCTGCATGACCTTAACGACATCGCTCTTCACCGAGGTGATATCGGAGAGCAGCGCCCCCCGTTGGACTTGTCCAGCAAGCGATTTGATGACTTCAGGAGTCTTGGAGATCGGCACAGCGACCAGCACGACTTCAGCTTCCGCAGCAGCTTCGGCGACTGACTTAGAACTTATGCCCAATTCTCTGGCCACCTGCTCGGCCTTGGTTGCGCTGACATCTGCGACTACAACCTCGCCCAAATTTTGTTTGACGAAACCAGCCAGCCATTGCCCCATCGCGCCTGCGCCGATGACAGCGACCTTCACCTGCTTTCCCCCCTCAACTCCCGTTTTGCTGCAGCCTTCATAATCTTAATGGGCGCACGCTTGCCAGTCCAAATCTCGAACGCTAGCGCGCCTTGATGCACGAGCATTTCTAACCCGTCGATAGTCTTTACCCCCGCTCGCCTCGCCTCTCGCAACAACTTCGTCCGGAGAGGTTCGTAAACAATATCGTGAACAACGAGTCCGCGATGCATCATGCTCGCACGCACTAGGGTTTTGTCGGTCCTGGGGTACATCCCTACTGAAGTGGCGTTGATGAGGACACCCGCATTTTTCAAAGCCGTGGTGAGTTCGGCGCGGCCCAAGGAAGCTACTTTCACATTTACCCCCAGCTTTTGCTCGATTGTCGACGCCAGTGCTCGCGCCCTTGGGACGGTGCGATTGGCGATTGTGAGCCTCGCGCCCGCCCTAACCATGAAGAAAGCAATGGCGCGGGCAGCCCCCCCTGCACCCAAGAGCACCACTTCCTTCCCCTTAACGGAGCCAATCTTTCCCTGAAGCGCTCGAAGGGCACCCTCCCCGTCGGTGTTGAACCCGATGAGTTTCCCCCGATCGTTCTTGACCGTGTTGACCGCGTCCACCAAGCTCGCGGACTCATCGAGCTCATCGAGCAGGCCAACGATACCTATCTTGTGGGGAATGGTGACGTTGAGCCCAGCAACACCCAGCCCCCGGACGCCAGCGATTGCGTCGGCAAGCATGGGCTTTGGCACACGGAGGGCGATGTAAGCACATTTAAGCCCAAGAGCTCGGAAGGCGGCATTGTGCATGGCCGGCGAGAGGCTTTGCTCGACTGGGTCGCCTATCAACGCGAAGAGTTTGAGCTTCGCCAAGTTCATCGTTTCTCCTTGGGAATCAACTCATGTAACAAGTGCGTCATCGTCGCTACATCGAGCTGTCCAGGCGCGGTTGTCTTGCCTGCAGCCGCGTAGACGATGGGCGAACCTAGCATCGGGGCAGCAATGCGCGTTATCTTGCCGGCGTCCCCCATTGCGAAGGCTATGATTGGCACCGCTACCTCATCCTGCACCTGAGCTAGGAAGTCAAGCATGCGGAGCGCGTCCTCTGTGTCCTCCGCGAGTGCCACAATCTTCGCGATGTCGCACCCCGCACCCGCTAAACGCTTTGCAGTGCCTATCATAACTTCGATGGATGGCGTTATAGAAAAATCGTGATATGACATTATCACCGCGACACCGGATTTTTTAGCCTGCGACACCACCCGCTCGCGCAAGGGTTCGGGAGTCGAGAGTTCGATGTCGATGCAGGAAACCCCTCGCGCGATGCCCTGGAGCAGCACCTCGATGCGCTTATTTTCATCTCCCCTAAAGCCGCCTCCTTCGGGTTCCGGACGGTTCGTCAGGATCACCGGAACTTTGACGGGCAGTAGTTCCTCCCAGCAAGCCTGATCGTGAAGCCCATCCACCCGGAGCTCGACCAAGTCCGCGCCCTGTTCGATGGCTTTGGCTACGCCAGCTTTCATTTCGTCGACTTTTTCAGCCATTACTGCACCGCAGATGGCTGGAGTTAACAACTTGTGTTCGCCCAACCTCAGCTCGCCCAAAAGTAAACACCCCTGTTTATCTCTCGATTACTGTCTCCTCAACCTTGACGCCAAAGTGTCGCCCAGCTCGCTCGATGTGCACGAGCACCTCGTCACCGGGCTTGAGCTTCGCCACCGAAATCGGTTTTCCATTTTTGTCGACGAGGTTTATCGTTTCAGCATTCTGGAGCAGCGTTTTGAATTTTTCTCCCTCAAGCTCGGCCTCAACGAGCAACAGCGGCCGACGCTCTATCTTTACTCGTCCGACCACGCCCACCCGGGCCTCGCCCCTAGCGTTTACGAGCAGTACCTCGTCGCCCGCGCCTAGCTCTGACATGTATTTTGTTTTCCCCCCGGGCAATTGGATGTAGGCGTGCACTGCCCCCGCGTTCACGCGAAATGGGCGAGGCTCGACGAACTCGCTTAGCAGCGTCTCTGAGTGAACGAGGAACATGCCACCTGCCTGGCTTCCCACTAGCATCCCCTCGCCAATGCTCATGAGTGAGGTGGTATCAACGCAGGCTCGGTCGCCCATACCCACGGGGCGAACTGTGGTGACCTTCGCTGGCACAAGCTCAAGCTTTTCAAGCGTAAGAATCTCGAATGCCTCACACACTTTGCGGATTTCTTCAGCTCCACGCTCTCGCGGGTCAAGCAACACACCGGCAACTCCGATCTCGAGTGTTTCTACCGCGACTTTGGCTTCCTCGGCGCCCTTCACCCCAGTCAAAACTTTGACCTCAGCGCTTTGGAGTTCAGCGATCAAGTTCTCGAGCGGAATCACCTTCCAGTCAGGCGTGATCACAACGAGGAAGTCGGTTGTCTTTCCAGCCTTGACGGCGGCGCGCTCAAGTTCTTTGTTCGCTACCTCGACTAGTACCGCAACCTTTTTTCCTTGTTTGTGCAGCTTCCCAACTTGCTCGATTGCTTGTTCGACCTCGGCAGTGCTTCGAGCGCTTAACATTACCACGCCAACACCTGGTGCTGGCTCGCTTGCCGTGGCAGTGATGGCCCCGAGCTTGAGTGCTTCTTGAACCTCCTCGGGCTTCACCAGCACGACATCCGCGCCAGCCTCAATCGCTGCACTGATGAATGGTTTTCGCTTTTCCCAAGGCTCCTCCCAGTCAGCCCTGACCCAAACAAGCTTGCGCAATTTTGTTCACCGCTTGAGCTCACGCATCGCCCGATCGACTGAAACTTCCCCGTGCACGATCTGCGCTAGCGCTCGAGTCATTCCGGTCGGGTTCCGATGCTGGAAGATGTTGCGCCCTATCGAAACCCCTATCGCGCCAGCTTTGATCGCCTTGCCCGCCATCTTGAGCACATCCCGCTCGGTCGCCATCTTCGGACCACCAGCGATCACCACTGGCACAGGGCAGCCTCGGACAACCTTTCGGAAGGAGTTGATGTCCCCTGTGTAAGAGGTCTTAATTATGTCAGCCCCCAGTTCCGCTCCGACCCGTGCTGCATGTGCAACTACCTCGGGAGCATGCTGGTTCTTTATTTTGGGCCCGCGTGGGTACATCATCGCAAATAAAGGCATGCCCCAGCTCGCGCATGTTTCAGCGACATCACCTAATGCCTGGAGCTGTTCCGGCTCGTTCGCTGCACCCACGTTCACGTGGACCGAGACGGCGTCCGCGCCCAAGCTGATTGCTTCCTCAACCGTCGCTACCGGAACCTTACTGTTGGGGTCAGGCCCCAGCGAGGTGCTTCCCGAGAGGTGAATGATCAACCCAATGTCCTTTCCATATCCTCGGTGCCCGGCGCGAATGATACCTTTGTGGAGCACGACGGCATTTGCCCCACCATCAGCTATCTTGTTTATAATTGATGCCATGTCTTCGATTCCTGCAATAGGCCCCATGCTCAAGCCGTGGTCCATAGGCACAATCACAGTTCGCCTTGTTTTCCGGTCGATTATCCGCTCAAGCCTCACGCGCTTTCCAACTTCGGACAATTACACTACCTCCGTATGTGATATACTGCACCCACATTAAAAAGTGTGCTAAAAAGCGCGAATTTGCTCGTGGTCTAGGTATGACTGTTCTATCAATAAAGGCAATTACCGCCGTCGCAGCTCATCTGGTTCGCCATACCTTACACCAGCTACTCCCCCTCGCGTCAAATCCTTATTAAACCTTTCGGAGATTGTGTAGCGGGAGCCCCATGG
>CAZESD010000046.1:0-6633 GCA_964514945.1 Hadarchaeota archaeon (SeqCode) | reverse complement strand
GACACCACGCAGGGAACGTGACCGAGTCGAAATCCTCTCCGGGGTTTTCCAAGGCAAGACGCTCGGCACGCCGATCTGCATGCTCGTCCGCAATATCGATGTCGACTCGAGACCATACGAAGAAATCAAAACTAAGCCTAGGCCCGGCCACGCTGACCTCGCTTACTGGCTCAAGTTCGGACACATCGACTACCGCGGAGGGGGGCGAGCCTCGGCGCGAGAAACTGTCGGGCGAGTTGCAGCTGGGGCGATCGCGAAGAAGCTGCTCGCAGCCCATGGGATCGAAATCCTAGGTCACACCGTCGAGGCCGCGAACGTAGCAGTTGAGCGGGAGGTTAAGCCCGAGGAAATCCGCAAAAACGTCAAGCGGAACCCCATGCGGTGCGCTGACCCAAAGGTGGCTGAGCGAATGAAGCAAGCAGTGCTGCGAGCGAGCGCGGAGGGCGACAGTACTGGTGGAATAGTCGAAGTTTGGGCACTCAACATACCCCCCGGGTTGGGCGAGCCCGTGTTCGATAAGCTTGATGCGGATATCGTTCATGCCCTGATGTCGATGGGTTCAGTCAAAGGCGTTGAAATCGGCGCTGGCTTCAAGGCGGTCCGAATGCTCGGCTCCGAGATGAACGATCCCTTGACGCTTCGTGGGCGCAGGATAATGAGTGCGACGAACAACGCTGGAGGCATCCTCGGCGGCATAAGCACAGGCATGCCGATTGTCGCTCGGATAGCAGTCAAACCCACCCCCTCGATAACCAAGCCGCAGCGAACTGTCGACATCGCTCGGATGAAAGAAGTTGAAATCAAGCTCAAGGGGAGATTCGACCCAAACATCTGCCCGCGTATCGTGCCCGTGGCCGAGGCGATGCTTGCACTGGTGCTCGCGGATCACATGCTGCGCGCCGGAAAATTTAATCCCAATCGCTTTAAGTAAATTTCAGGGGTGTGGAGTCTGGTCAAGCGTCGTGGAGCTGCTTCGGCGTGCGGCTCCGCCACCGTCGTTAACGCGATAGCTACGGGCAAGGGCGCTGCATTTGGAGTCAAGCTTCAGGTTCGAGCGAGTTGTGAGCTTACCGATAGACCCGGGGAAGTTATCGGACGAGTGGCTGATGATCCCTCTGAAAGCCCTCGATTGATCGAGATATGCGTGCAAAAAGTCCTCAAACATTTCAAGCTTGAACGAACCTACGGCGCACTGGTGCAGACGAGGTCCGAGGTTCCGATTGCCGTGGGGCTGTCGAGCAGCTCCGCTGCCGCTAACGCCGCTGTGCTCGCTACCTTCGCTGCGCTGGGCCGAAAACCAAAGCCAAAACTCGTACTGGATTTAGGTATCGATGCTGCATTCGAGGCGGGCGTCACTATAACTGGGGCATTTGATGATGCGGCGGCTTCATTTTTTGGTTTCGGTGTAGTGACGGACAACCTCAAACGACGTGTGCTTCGGCGGTTCAGACTAGACCCGAAGCTCACCGTGCTCATCTATGTCCCCCCGATGAAGTTCCACACCTCGCGGATAAACATGGCCCGAATCAAGCCACTTCAGAAAGGCGTAGAGGTCGCACACGATCAAGCTATACGCGGAAATGTCTTCGGTGCCCTAACGCTCAACGGCTTACTCTACTCGAGCGCGCTCGGCTACGACCCAACGATAGCGATAGATGCCTTGGCCGCAGGTGCGCTCGCAGCTGGACTTACGGGCACTGGTCCGGCGGTAGTAGCAATAGCTAAATCGAGTAACGCCGGAGATATAAAGAGGTCTTGGCGGGGGAAATCCGGGAGAATAATCACCACCAAGCCGGCCGTGGAGGGCGCACGAATCGAGGGGTATCCATGAGTGAGAAAAAGTTGCAGACGCTAAGGCGGGAGATAGACAATATTGATGAACGGGTCACCTCCCTGCTCGCGCAGCGGCTGAAGCTCGCAGACGATCTCGTGGCGCTGAAACGGAAGCTCAAGCTAGGGATTCGAGACGCGGCAAGGGAACGGGCGGTCATCAACCGCGCTAGAAGGCGGGCAAAAAGCGAGGGGCTGGAACCCGCATTCATTGAGAGCGTGATGCGGTTGGTGATAGCGCACATGGCCGGAGTGGAGCGCGAGCATGTAGGCGGCGCTGGGATGTGGGCGAAAATTCAGGATACTTTCGCTAATTTCCCAGCTCAGCTCAACGTCGCGCGGGCGCTGTTCAAATATGGGCTTCGCGTACGGGAGAATGGAGAAATAGCCTGCGGCGATATCCGGATTCCCGCTGTCCAGATAGCGGGGGAGGTGGGCGTCGATCGGCGCGTGGTCGATGCCACCGCCCGGACGATTTTGAAAAATGAGGAACTACGTGGAATATTCGAAAACCTCGAGCCCATAGCTTACCTGAAGGGTGTGGCGCAGCAGCTGGGGATGGGGGTAATCGAGATCTTGCCGAAGAACGCAACCGAGCCCGGCATCATAAGCGAGGTGGCGGGCACCATCTCACGCTTCAGGATAAGCATCCGTCAGGCGGTTGCGGACGACCCTCACTTCGTGCCTCAACCCAAGCTGACTTTAATCACCGACGAGCCAGTGCGCGGCGATGTAATCGAGGCGCTGAGAAAGTTGCCAAGCGTACAAAGCGTCATCGTTTATTAGTGGATTGTTATTAGGATTCGCTTATGTCAGTTACTGCTCCGGAGCTCAAAACCTGACGAGCTGTGCGTGTGGCACATTTTGGATATTGAGAACATTTGAGCGCTCGATAATGCCGACTTTGACCGCGTGCCGCACGATCGATCCCACGAGGTTTGCAATCGTGGCTTCGCGCAGTGCTGTGAGGCACTCCTCGACGCTAGCTTCGGCGCCTCGATAAAATGATTCCTTGACCTCAAGCTTCAGCTTTCCTTGCTTGAATTTTTTCCCAAGTAGCTCTGGGTCGCAAACGACTACGAGCACCTCGCCCTGAGTTCGGATCACTCTGAGGGAGGGCAAGGCTAAACGCTCCTCACCGATGCTTTGGCACCGCACGCCTCGCACCGTAGAATGTAAAACCGTTCGTGTCGCTCGAGCCTAGTGTCGGGCTTTCCGCACTCGTGGCAGAGCACGAACTCCTCAGCGTAGCGTCGGATGCGCTCGTCCACGGCAGCATTCGAAAATTTCCCCTGGAAGACAGCCTGGGTTCCCTCGATATTGCCAGCCACCCCCAGCTCTCGGAGTAGATATTTTATGAGATGTTCAGGCTCGCGGTTGAGGGCGCTCGCGATGCCCCGGAAGTTCCGGAGGATTGTGCGGTTCCCAACAATCGACACTTCTGCCTCGGGGATCTGGAAGCGAGAACTCTCGAACACGGCTTTAGGAACCTGTTCGAGGGCGCGGTCAAGCAGTTTTTCGTAGTCTTCACTCATCCCAATCGCCTGAACCTGCCGGCACGGGGCTCGAATATTTCGCCGTCCACGATCAGCACGCGGAGAGCATCCTCTACATCGGCTTGGTGAAGGTCGAGCTCAGCTGCTATATCTGTGGGCGCTGTCCCCTCTCCCTTGTCGAGCTTCTCGATCGCGAGGATTACCCGCTTTTTAGTTTCGTCGGGCACCTCGGGCAATGGGGGCGCCTCTACCTCCTCTATGGTCTCAATGGTTGGTCCCACCTCTGGGGACGTCTGGGCGAGCTCTATCTGCAGCTGCCGTGGTTCGAGCTTTGCCTCCTTTGGCTGCGGTCGTACCCCCTGCGCTAGGGCCAGCCTCCGCGCGCGCAGAATCTCGAGTTCTCGCACGAGTTCCCAGTTTGAGTCTTCGACGCGAAGGATGAGATCGGGCACGAGGTATACTTCCCCTTCGAACTCCCGCACGCGCCCTATGACATCGATGAGGTCCCCCATCTTGAAGCCCGCAAACTCGGGCACGCCCTCCCGCCAAGCTCGAAGGCTTATTGTTTCGCTTCCATCATCGAGGCGAAGCGTAGCATAACCCTGATCATCCCTCACAAATTTATCCACGACTGTGCCTAACACTCGGGCGCGGGGGATGTGCTGGCCCCAAGGGGTAAGCAGGTAACTGGGCTCGGTACCCTCGGGCGAGCGGACGTACTGGCCACGCACTAGATCCTCAATTTTGAGCTTATATGCAGTCAAGAGCATTTTATCATTGAATATTCGAGGCAAATCCTTAAAGAGCCTTCTATGGTGTTGGGTATGTTTGAGCTAAGAGGTGCGTACGGCAAGCGCGTCGTGGGTGTGGTCGGTGGTAGAGCTAGAGTGGATGATGTCGACGAATTCTTGAGGAAGCTTGCCACGATAGACAAAGAAAATCGAACTACCAGCCAAGCGTTCGAAGCTTCGAGCATAGCTGGCAAAGAGCACTTGGTACACGCTGCTCGCCTTGCCCTCATCGCTCACGCCACAAAAAAGAACTTCGCCAGCTCACTCCATATCGAACTCGTATGCTGGGTGGCTGCGGAGCGGCAGATCGCGCGCGCATTTGAGAAGGTTGGTTTGCACAATGGTAGCAGAGACTTGGCGATTCTAACTTTGGGGGATTCTCGTGCACGAGTGAAGCAGACATCGGTCAATATTCGTCGCGAGTTGGGCATAAAGCGTAACGATGATGTGCTCGATGTGACGCGAGAGAAGGTTTCAAAACTGCTTAAGGTCTTCTCGATACCAAAGGATGAATTGAAAATTGCACCAATCCAAAAACTTGTGCTCGAACAGATAGCGCTCTTAACCCTAGAAAAATAGGCCTTACTCAAGGAGCTTTTCGAATCCCTCATCCTTAACTACGGTGGTAACCTTGGCACATGCAGGCATAATCGGCTTTTCTGAGGTCACGAGCTTGCCTTCGTCATTAATCGTCACGTATTTATCCTTCAGGAGCTCTTTTGCCTCGACTGCAATGCACAGGAGCTCCGCCTCGGTCCCAGTATAAACGTAGTAATAATGCTTGCCCTGGAGGTTAAGGTAGAACAACCATCCTTGACTGCGTGCGATGTTCACTATGTCCTCAAGGTCCTTACACCACAAGATTTTCATATTTTCACCCCGCGGCTGCCCTCTTCACCTTCTGAACACCGCGCTGAGAACCCCGTATGATTAACGAATCATCGGCGAAAATTCGGGTACGCCTGCTCGGATCGAACATATAACGCCTACCTCGCTTTATCATCAGCACGTATGCCCCCATTGTTGTCCATAGGTTAAGCTCTTTTAGAGATTTACCCACAAAATCTGAACGCTCCGCAACATTGACTCTCCCTATTTGTTCATCAGCTTCAGCCAGAGCTCTGGAGAACACCGGGTGCAACCCGACCCTCCGGGTCACCACATCCGCAATCAAAACAGCTGCATCGGATATTTGCTCCATAGACCTGACCATCTGTAACAAACCGTTGAGTCTTGCCACGTTTCGTTCCCACTTTGCTGCCTTAAACGTGGCGAGCCAGAGCTTATAGCTGAGCTTATCGAATTTTTCTTCGACTTCTATTACTTCCTCAGCAATCTCGCGGGACCTGAACAAGATCGAGGAATACGCCATGTCAACCATCAAACTGCTTAGATCGCGCATCTCAGCTAGGGCTTTCCTGATCGACGGCAATTTCCGCTCGGGTGCCCAAACCTCTCTGCGCGCCCCGGCCATCTTACATAGAATCGCGACGCCGTCTGGGGGCCCCTTCACAATGAGCGCATCGCCAACGTGCACCTCGGTATTCTTTTGTGGGGGGACTATCCATGATTTGCCCCGTTTTATGGCGAATGTCCAAATGCCTATACTCGAAGGTAACTTCAGCTCGTAAAATTTCTTGTCGACGAGTACCGAGCCCTCACCTACTTCAACCCAAGCGATTTTCTCATCGGCCGTTCGGAGGGCATCGCATGCCACGGGGTGGATTTCGATTCCCATTCGAACCAAGTCAGCGATATCACCGGTGGCGTTTGAGATCGCCTCTGCCGCACTTGCAACTTGAAGGATTCCAGTTATTTTCCGGGCTTCACGAACGTTTCGCGTCACGACTGCGGCAATCGTTCTGATGTGATACATGAGCTTATCCATCCGAGTTTCAAGTTCATGCACACGGTCCGCAAGCTCATCGCTCTCGAAGAGCACCGCCGCGTAGGCGAGGTCTATCATAAGGTCCGAGACATCTTTCATTTCGGTTAGGAGCTCTCGCACGCTCTTGGGTTTAAACGATTGAGGCATGTTTCTACACTCCTACTATTGTTATTGCCACCAATAAACACGTTACGCCCAGCACATCTCCAATTGAGGTTACGATGGGTATTACCACGTTGTCCGGATCCAAACCACCTCTGAATGAAACGAACGCCGATGCAATCGTTACGAACATCACAGCGGCGGTCAACGCTATGCCTGCGATGAAGAATGCGAGCGCTAGGGAAAGCGAGCGAGCGATCGGTATACCGAACGCATACGCGATCGCGAAAAATATCGCGCCAATGAGTGAGAAGATTATGAAGCTGACCAGCGCTGAAGCAGCCATGTTCTTTCGTAGCACTAGCTGCCCCCTCAGCCTCGGCTCCAACGTACCTAGGTGAAGTGCGGAGGTGAGCCGGGCACCGAGGATGCTCCCAATGTTTCCCCCTATCCCATTTATCGGTGGGATCATCATCAGAATCATGGGTAGCTCGGCGATTTTTTGGATGCTTGAGTTTAGCATGTA
>CAZESD010000045.1:0-6721 GCA_964514945.1 Hadarchaeota archaeon (SeqCode) | reverse complement strand
TCTTTCTCGGTGATTAAATTACACCTAAAAGCGGTATCCTCGTCCCCTAGCTCAATCCCCATACTGCCCGCTTCCAAGGGTCCTCTTCCGGTGTAATACTTTCTGGGGTCGTAGCCCAAAATGGAGAGATTCGCCACATCTGAACCGGGAACCATGCCATCAGGGACTGTTTTCAAAATTCCCATTTTTCCTTTGAATGCGATAGAGTCCATGTTCGGCTTGTCGGCGACCTCTAGAGGTGTCTTACCACCAAGCTTTTTGAGGGGGTAGTCTGCCATCCCGTCCCCGATTATAACGATGTATTTCACTCTTCTCCCCCTGAAACTTTCCGTTATTCTAACTCTCTACTACCTTTTCAAGCTTTCCTTTGACTGCTGCCTACGGTTGAACGCTTAAACCAATAGGCTGAGCACCATAATGGAAAAGAATATCACAAATATCAGAAGCGAAAGCTGGGTTGGTCGCCACTTACGCTTGAAAGCGAGCTTAACGTCACCATGCACCGTTCTAATGTCTCTTTTCATCGCCCTTAGACCCCAAACAAAGATAGAGAGGTAGAAGAAAGCAATAATCACTAGAAAAGTTATGGCCAGCGGCAGTGCTCCAATAAATGCTGCCATAAATAAGGGGGAAATATAGGCCTCGACGGGTGCCGCGAGAAATATCAAAAATGCCCCGAATGATGCGAGCACAAGAAAATCCACCAACAATTCCTTGACTTTGCATTTATATTTCCGGATTTTCCGCTTTTCACTCTTCGAAAGTTCCCGCGGCCACTTTTTTCCCTTTCTCGCTCTCATCATGTGACCCATACCTTTCCAGAGATTCCAAGCTACTCGCAGGGTGATTGCTACGACAATGAAAATCCCGGTAAGTTCAAGCACGCCGTGAAAGAAGATGCCTGACAAAAATATTAAAAATATCTCCGCGCCGTAAGCGTGGTACCAATATGCGAGATTCATGCCAATTACGTACTCATTAAACATCAGTGAATGAAAGCTGAGGTAAATTGGGGTCCAAACGATGTAGAAACTTGTTATCCTCAAGTTGTTCGACCAATAAAATTTCGTTAGTGTCCACTCATCCATCTGCGTGACGTTCTCAATTGCTTTCTCATACTCTTGCACATCTGGCCGCTCTAGAAACTCAGATGAGTTGTACGCAAAAATGTGGTAGCCCGTGCTCAGGGTCATCACGAGCAAACTCAAGGCGATGACGAAAGATATCGCTGAGGAACTCCGCCTGAAAGCCTCGAGCGTTCTTCCAAATATACTCATTAATTCGCCTGAAGTTTACTTGTTTTAGCCTCTTGCGCCCGCCCGATAACTCCCCTGATGCTTCTCAGAGATCGGCTCGTCACATAGATTCGCTCCTTAAAAAGCTTGGAAAGTTCTCGCTCGATGATTGAGCTCGCCGCTGCATACGGCACCTCTCGCCTCTTCACAAAGATGATATCATCAGTTTTGTACATCCCAATGAAATGCACGTTTTTGTTCTCAGCTCGCTTTAACGCTTTAAAGATTTTCTCGGCTTTTACCCGTCTAACTTTAAACATGTTGAGCCCGCGGATGAAGGCGACACCAACTTGCCAATCAGACATACGGATCATTCATCTGGCTAGGATTGGCCATACACTTTCTCGGGTTTGAATTTTTGCTTGAGCACCCGCACGAGCTTGCCCCGTTTGAGCTTGCGGTAGAAACATGAGTAATAACCCTTGTGGCATGCAGCGCCCACCTGCTCGACATCGAAAATCAAGGCATCACCATCGCAATCGATCCATACGTCACGAACTCGTTGGTAATGCTTTGATTGCTCACCCTTCAGCCATAGTTTTCGCCTCGAGCGGCTCCAGTAGTGCATCAGGCCAGTCGTCAGAGTTTTCAACACTGCTTGCCTGTTCTGTTGCGCTACCATGAGCACTTGTTTTGTTCCAAAATCTCGTGCCACAGCTGTGACAAAGCCATCCCTAAACTTGAGGACTTTTACAATCGCTCGCGCTTTAGCTGGAGTTAACTTCAAAACGATCACCGCCGCCTTCGCCTAAGCTCTTCCATGACTTCGTCTAGCCGAATGCCCTTCGCCGCTAGAAGTACCGTTAAGTGGAATACTACATCGGCTGCTTCGTGTATTGTATTTGCCTTTTCATCACCTTTCGCCGCAACGCTGAGTTCACCAGCTTCCTCCTCGAACTTCCCGATTACCTCGGCCTCGCCTTTTACCAGCAAGCCCGACACGTAGGAGCCCCGTCTAGGTTTTTCCCGACGGTCTTCGATCACGTTGAAAACTTCATCCAAAATTTCGGTTCCCATTTTCACCCTTCCTTTAACCTCTTCTTGACGCTTTGAGCGTGCCCCGGGAGGCCTTCCACTTCTGCGAGCCTTTCCGCAATTGCAGCCACCCGTCTAAGGCCACGCTTCGTGAGCTTCTGTACTGTAGGCAGCCGGACGAAGTCCCACACCGAAAGGCCCGAGCGCCTGCGAGCTGCACCACCTGTGGGAAGGATGTGATTGGGCCCCACCGCAAAATCACCCGCTGCTACTGGCGAGTAAGGCCCGATAAAAATTGCGCCCGCGTTTCTTACTCGCTCCAGAATTTGCTTTGGACGCTTTACCATTAGCTCTAGGTGCTCAGGCGCATAGTCGTTCGCGAACTCTATCGCCTGCTGAAGATTGGCCGTTACTATTGCTCGCCCATACTTGCCGAGAGCTCGTCGCGCAATTTTTGCCCGCGGATTTTCTTCAATCATTTTCTCAAGGGACTCGCAAACCCTTGACGCGAGCTCCAAAGATGTCGTTACGAGCACCGCCGCCGCCGCTGGATCATGCTCAGCCTGCGCCAGCATGTCCGCCGCGATGTACGCTGGATTGGCCGAAGCATCCGCGATGATTAAAACCTCGCTTGGGCCTGCGGCAAAATCTACGTCAACATTTGGCGCGACCACTTGCTTAGCTGCCACCACATAGATGTTGCCCGGTCCGACTATCTTATCGACCTTTGGAATCGTCTTAGTGCCATACGCCATCGCCGCTATCGCCTGAGCGCCGCTAATCTTGAAGACCGCATCGATACCTGCCACATCAGCAGCTACTAGCACGGCCGCGTTGATCCTGCCGTCTTTCTTGGGTGGGGTACATGCGATTATTTGCTCGACCCCAGCAATTCGTGCTGGGATTGCAGCCATGAGAGCACTTGAAGGGTAGCTCGCCAATCCGCCAGGGATATAAATTCCCACCCTCGTCAAAGGGCGCACGAGTTGCCCGGCCCTAATGCCTGGCTGGAGCTTTGTCGACCACTCACGTGGAAGCTGCTTGCGGTGAAATTTTTCGATTGCCGCCGCCGCGCGCTTGATCGCCTTTATTGTTTTCACATCGACTTGCTTGTAAGCGGCATTGATCTCTCGTCTACTAACAGGAAGCTGCTTTCGATCAAGCTTGGCGCCGTCGAGGTTCTTCGTGTACTCAAGCAGGGCCTTATCTCCTCGCTCCCGCACATCGGTCACGATTTTGGTCGCTTTAAGCATGACCGAGGAGACATCAAGTTCAGAGCGCTTGAGTAGTTCCCTCCGTTCCGCTCGTGAGCATTCCCAAAAACGAACGATTTTCAACATCATAATCCCCAGTTATATCCTTACCGCCACTCCACGCTCTCGCAGGTAGAGTTTGACTTGTTCGACTGTGTAGACGCCGAAGTGAAAGATGCTTGCGGCTAACGCGGCATCTGCTCGAGCGATGGTTAATACATCGTAGATGTCCTCCAGTTTGCCTGCGCCGCCAGAAGCGATGACCGGTATGTTGACCGCTTCGACTATCGCTCGTGTTCCATCAAGGTCGTAGCCCTTTCGTGTACCATCGGTATTGATGCCTGTGTAAAGGATTTCGCCCGCGCCAAGTGACTCGACTCGCTTCGCCCACTCGACCATGTCAATACCCGTAGGTTTCATCCCGCCGCCGACACAGACCTCCCACTCGTTTTTTCCAACTTGCTTTCCATCGATGGCGCTAACCACCCTCTCCCTTCCGAATTCGCGGGAGAGCTTGCGCAGAAGCTCCGGCTTTTTGACCGCAGCGGTATTCACCGAGATCTTACTGGCTCCGGCATCCAGGACAGCTCTAGCATCCTCAACACTCCGTATGCCTCCACCGACGGCTAGCGGAATAGAAATCACGCTCGATACCTTTCGAACGACCTCAAGCAACGTCGGTTTACCCTCGGGGGTTGCCGCGATATCTAGAAGCACCAGCTCGTCTGCTCCATCCTTCTCGTAACGCTTGGCGAACTCAGCTGGAGTGCCGACTTCTTTTACACCTCTGAAACGCACTCCCTTGACGAGCACACTGGCTCTCGTATCCAAACACGGGATAATTCTTCGATAGGGGCGCATTTCTAGATGACCCCCTTTGTGCTCGGAACCCCCCGCCTTCGAGGCGACCTGCTCGCCGCTCGGTTTAACGCTACTCCTAGCGCCTTAAAAATCGCCTCCGCCTTGTGGTGGTCGTTCTTGCCGCGCAGAACCTTCACGTGCAGGTTGAACTTTCCATTCGTCGCAAGCGCCTGAAGCATGTGCTCGATCATATCGCTGTTTAAATCGTCCAGCCTCCGCTTCGCAAACTTCGCCTCGATGTCTGGAAAAGCTCGCCCGCTGAGGTCGACCGCAGCGAGCACTAAAGCATCGTCCATTGGTACTATCGCATCGCCCATTCTTTCAATGCCCACCTTCTTACCGAGAGCCCGCTCGATGGCCTCGCCTAGAGCGATCATTGCATCTTCAGCAATGTGGTGCTTGAAATCTCCTCGTGCACGAAGCTTGAGGTCGAAACAGCCGTGTTTAGCAAAGCTCGCGAGTAGGTGGTTGAGAAATTTTATTTCTGTATTGACATTTGCTTTACCCGATCCATCGAGGTTTAGCTCGACCTCGATCTCCGTCTCCTTCGTTTTCCGTCTGACTTTGCTCACCCTCATTGGCTCACCTCCATCGCCTGCTTTAACGTGAACTTGCCCTCGTATAATGCCATCCCGACCACCAAACCTGCTGCCCCAGCATCTTTGGCTAAAATCACGTCGTCGAGCGAGGACACACCACCCGCTACAAACACCGGCACTTTGACCATCCGTGTGAACTCTCGGATAGCTTGAACATCAATGCCCGTCATGCTTCCTTCGACATCTACGTTCGTGAAGAGGAAGGCACCAACTCCCATGCGCTCGAACTCTAGCGCTAGGTTGAGCATTGATTTTTCCGTCTGCTTCTGCCAGCCCTCGATTGTCACTCTGCCAGAGCGGGAGTCCAGCGCCACCATGACCCGGCTACCGCCCGCGAGCCCAACGAGTTCTCGCACCAATTCTGGGTTCTTCACCGCAGCGGTGCCCAATATCACGCGGCTCGCACCGACGCCGAGGAGTTCGCATGCGCGCTTGCGGGTTCGAATTCCCCCTCCCAATTGGACACTAACCCGAACGTTCGCGAGCACCTCCGCTACGCGCTTGAAGTTATCGCCCACGCCCATCGCGGCATCTAGGTCGATCACATGCAGATAACTTGCACCCTCCGCCACCCATCGCTGCGCTAGCTCGACCGGGTCACCGTAAACCCGTTCGGTCTCGGGCTTACCTCCAACTAACTGGACGCATCGCCCCTGCCTGATGTCGACGCTCGGAATTATCAGCAATCTTACACCCCTGTGAAATTTTTTACGGCAAAACTCGCTCGATGGGCAAGACCAAAACATCCCGCGCGCCAGCTCGCTTGATAAGTTTCACTAATTTGTAAATCTCGGCCTCATCCACAACGGCTTGGACAGACAGCATCGGTTTTGTTGCTTCAACGCGAGACACAGTTGGGCCTGCCATCCCCGGCATCAATCGCTTAATTTCTTCTAGCTTAGCCTCAGGCACGTTCATTACCATCAATTTCTTCCCCCTTGCCCTTACTACGCTGCTCATGGCTGTGACGATGTCATCAATTTTAGTTCGCTTCTTCTGCAAGCTCTTTTTATTCGCTATTAGCCGTGCTGAACTCTCGAGGATGGTGGTGATGACTCTCAATCCATGCGCACGCAACGTTGTACCGGTACTGGCCACGTCAACGATCAAGTCTGCAACGCCTATTAGCGGTGCTATTTCAGCTGCCCCCGTTAGACGAACTAACTCAACTTTGATCCCCTTCTCTGCGAAGTAACGTTTGGTAACGGTCGGAAATTCCGTGGCTATCCTCATACCTGCTTTTATTTTTCGGAGGGACTTGATGTCAGACTCCTCGCGCGAAGCCACTACCATTCTTGTAAAACCATAAGAGAGATCTAACAGTTCGATGACATTACTGCCACTTTCACACATAATGTCATAACCGGTGATACCAAGGTCAGTAGCTCCCTTCGCAACAAAATCTGGGATATCTTCGGCCCGCACGAAGACCAGTTCAATTTCTGGGTCACTCGTTCGTACAAAAAGTTGGCGCTCATTCCTACTTGTTACCCCAATACCCGCATTTTGGAGTAGTTCTACAGTTTGCTCTTCTAGGTGCCCTTTCGGTACGGCAATTTTCACGCTCATTTTCTCCCACCCTTAAATTTTTTAAGCGTTTGCACGAGTTTCTCATTTTGCGGCCGGGTGCCGACGGTTACCCTAACCCACCGTGCTCCGACCCCTCGAAAATTAGAGAGATTCCGTATTAGGATGTTACGTTTGGCTAGAAATTCACATATTTGGAATGCATTTGTTT
>CAZESD010000044.1:0-6823 GCA_964514945.1 Hadarchaeota archaeon (SeqCode) | reverse complement strand
CCGCGACGCCTGAAGCATCGTCGACCGCGCCGGGAGTCAGGACTGAATCGTGGTGTGCGCCAACGATGATAATTTCCTCGTTCTCGCCTAACAATTTCGCCACAACGTTGTGAGATGTTGAGCGCTCAATCCTAGCCCTCAATCGCAACTCGACCTCAACCTCGTCCTGTTCCAAGAGCTCGATCAACCGCTGAGCATCGCTGCCAGAGATCCAGACCATTGGTGCTTTCGGAGGATCCGGCCATATTTCTGATACTGCCGGCAGACCTTCTCGATAAAAGATTACCGCGAGGGATGGTAAGTCTGACAACTCACGCGCTAACCTTTGGCTTGACACAAGGACCACGCGCTCGCGCAGCCGCTCGAGATTTTCGGGCAGCTCGGTCACGTGGGTGAGTTTCCCAACCACGTTCTCCGCTGAAGGAGAATAGACAACTGGCACGAAGGCCAAATCAATTTGTTCAGGTAAAGTAACGCGCAGCCAATTTTCCTCTATTATGTAAGAGTTCTCAATGGTGAAGTCTTCAACCCATGTTTCCAACCCATAGCTCCGGAATTCGTTCTCGATGTAGCTTGCGGCGATTGCTTCAGCCTCGGTGCCTGCAAAGCGTGGGGCGATGCTCGTCAAAAACTCCACGTGCTCATAAGCGTTGTCTCCTGAAACCTCGGCTCTACTGGCTAAGGCTGGACTGCAGAGAATCACGACAAAAACAAACATTAACAGGATGCGGCGCAAATTGAACCTCATTTACCCTTTCCCAGAGCGGCAGAATATCCTTTTATGATTTGGTGTAGCCTGATCTCGCCGACTATGATGTTATTTCGCTTCATTACCGGAAGCCTTCTTATCCCATGTCTCATCATCTTTTCTAACACATCTCTTACCGTATCCTTAGGACTGCATTTAACGAGTCTCTTGGACATGATATCCTCAGCGGTGCCCCGATGCAAAGCTCGCATATCTGGGATCCCAAACATGTAGGGGGGCCTTCTGGGAGATAGAATACTTAGAGCATCGTGCTCCGTTATCACACCAACGATTTTCTTGCTTTCTTTGCTTTCGGCGACCCATACATGAGTTTCTTTTGTTAGAATATCCAAAATGCAATCAATGGGTGCGTCTTTTTCAATAAGAGTCACGTCCTTTCTCTGCATAATCTTTTCAACTTCAAGTTCGTAAAATTTGGGCCCAACTCTTCTTGGTTCTGCCATGTTTCCCCTTGTTAAAACTTTTGCGACATGTTTAATCTCTTTTTGTTTTTAATCATCTTTAGAGCTTTCCACAAAGCTGGAGGCGTGATGAGGGTGGTGATTAAAACCATAACGAGAATGGCAGAAGCTATATCCGCACCTATTATGCCGTAATCAAGCCCAAGTTTTATCAAGATTAATTCCACACCCGCCCTTGGTATCATGGCAATGCCAACAGCGAAGGATTCCCCACCGCTGAATTTTGACGCTTTTGCGCCAAGCCCACATCCAACAACTTTTCCGATAATCGCCACAGTTACCAACACCACTGCAAACCAGCCAACGGATGTGAACGCGCCGACATCGAAACTCATACCCATCGTCACGAAGAAAATTGGTATGAAAAAGCCACCCCCGATCAGCGAAACGTGCTCCCTGAGGCCCCTAGCGAAGTGGGTTTGACCAACGACCAACCCCGCTATGAAAGCCCCTATGATCGCGGCCATTCCGATCTCCGTAGTTATCAGGCCAAACGCCAGAACGATGACTAGCCCCAACAACAAGAGGCTCTCCCTCTCAACCGTGATTTTTTCTGAGAGTTTCTTGAAGAATTTGATTCCAATGGTTAGAGAGACAAGGAAAAACAAGACAGCGGGGATGATGAGCAAAGATATTTCCGCTAGAGGTATCGCTCCGGTGGCCGCCACGGTGATGAAAACGCTTATCATCATTACGCCAATCACGTCGTCTATGACCGCCGCCCCCATTATCAGAGTTCCCAACCTAGTCCGCAGCATCCTCAATTCCGTGAGGATGGATGCCTTCACCCCAACCGAAGTTGCCACCAAGCTTATGCCAACGAACACCGCAACGAGGTGAGAAAATTCAAAGTAAATCGCCGCGAGGTATCCGAGGACGAACGGTAAAACTACGCCAGAAACAGCAACCACGCTCGACGCAACTTCTAGCTTTTTGAATTCTTCGAAATTTAAGCCAAGCCCCGTGGAAAAAAGCAAAAGCAAAATCCCGATTTCCGCGATACGGGCGATAGGTTCTTGAGCGGGGGTTGCCAAAATTATGAGATTCCCGAGAATCACCCCCAAAAGCAATTCTCCGAAAATCGCAGGTTGCCTCAACTCCTTTGAAAGCAGCCGCCCCAATCCAGCTGCGATGAGGATCACCAAGAGGGCCGGTACGAACGTCAGTTCTAGAGCCATAATGATGCCAAAGATAACACCACGCGTTTATCTCCTATATATTTTGTTTTTCTGAGCAAGTGGCTTGGCGGCCGAGCTCGCGCAAGCTTAAAATGTTTTAGTCAACGTGTGCGAATTGTTACATCTACAAAAAATTTAGGTTATAAGTCATGTAGAACCGCGGTTTGTTTGAAAATCTATAAGTCAGTGGCAGCGCTATAATGGGTTCGTTGAGGTGAGCAATGTTGATGGATAAAAAGACGATTTTTTTAATTGGGGTAGTTGCGGTTCTGGGCCTCCTGAGCTTTGCGGTAGATAATCATGTGGTGAAATTTTTCGTCGACCTCAGAACTCCCATTCTAAACGAGTTCATGATTTTGGCAACGGATTGGCTGACCGTCGCTGCCGTTGTGATTTTAATACCAGTTTTGCTGCTCTGGGTGTTGGACAAGAAAAAGTGGATTCCGCCGTTGGTGTTGAGCGTTGTGGTCGCGGTAGGGCTAACCTATCTATTCAAAAGCGTTTTTGCGGTACCGAGGCCCGAATTAGGGCTCATCGCTGCCGCAGGTTTTTCATTCCCCAGTGGCCACACGGCGACCGTTTTTTCGGTGATACCCGTTCTCAATAGAGGATTCCCCAAACTGAAGTGGTTTTGGGTTGGATTTGCTTTTTTTATCGGACTCGCTAGGCTCTATGTTGGCGTACACTACCTTAGCGATATCATATTCGGGGGGCTGCTTGGATATTTGGTTGGTCTATCCATAATCTATCTCGGGGCAGAAAAATGGGAAAAATGGAAATGAGAAGGCAGCTGTTTCACGCAACGGTGGGTGTTGCGATAGTTGCGTTGATATATTTTGATATACTGAATGAGTGGGGTCTGCTGGCAATATTAGCGGCCGGTTCGGTTTTAATCCTCTTGAGCAGAAAGTACAGGATCCCCATCATATACTGGTTCTTAAAGCGTTTTGAGAGACCAGAGGTCATAAAAATTTTTCCTGGCAAGGGATCTTTTTTCTTTATCCTTGGGGCTTTTGTTGTCGTTTTGGTGTTTGACAAGTCAATCGCAATGGCGTCAATAATTGTGTGCGCATTGGGGGACTCCCTGTCTCATCTGGTTGGAAAGTGGGTGGGCAGGGTGAAACACCCTTTTAGCAATACCAAGTTTATAGAGGGGCATATCGTTGGCGCCATCATCGGTGCCTTAGGCGCGATGTTATTTGTCTCTCCCCTAACAGCTCTCGTTGCTGCATCCATCGCGATGTTCGTAGAAGGCATAGACATTGAATTCAGGATGAGCTGGATACTCGATGATAATCTTGTAGTTCCTCTAACCGCCGGAATTGTCATGTTTTTGATTGGGTCCATTGGGTTCTAGGGTCGTGGTGTTGGTGAGGCACACGGCTAGCAAGCGAGTTTGGTATAAATCTACAGCAGTGTGTCGCGGATATCGTGATCCGCGATTTTGAGCACCTCTACCAGCTTTTGGATTACCTATGATTTGCCCCGGGTCCAACATAAATTTTAAAGACTTTGGCGCACTCAATAAAACCGCGTGTCCATGCCAGCCTCTAAGAAACCTGAGAAATACGAGGTGCCGAGCTGGAACTGTATCTACGAGCTCTGCATCCAGGTCGCGAACCAGGTCAGGCGCAGCGGTTATAAGCCCGATCTGCTCGTGGCGGTATCCCGGGGCGGGTGGATTCCAGGAAGGGTTTTGTCCGACTTACTTGAGAACCCAAACATCGCCACCATCAAGGTCGAGTATTACGTCGATATCTACAAAACGCACACGAAGCCGAAGATTACGCAGCCCCTCCCCATCGAGGTCAAGGGGAAAAAAATTTTGTTGATTGATGACATCGCAGATTCAGGAAAAAGCCTCAAGCTCGTTAAGGAGCACTTGGTCAAGCAAGGTGCGGCGGATGTCAAAATCTGCACGCTCTACTACAAACCGTGGTCAATTCTAACCCCCGATTTTTCCGTGCGCATGACGGATGCTTGGGTATGCTTTCCCCACGAGATATTCGAGACGATGAAGAAGATTTACCTGAAGTTGAAGGAGCAGAGCAAATCGCGGGATGAAATCGAGGCGGAACTCGTGCGGATAGGCATAAAACCCTCCATAGTTCGGAAGTTCATGCCGCAGGTAGCCGAGGGGACCGTAGCTAACGCTTGAGGGCAGCGCCTTGGGTGCGCAGGAACTTCGCGAGCCCCTCGATATCCTTGACATCCCTACGGAGAAGCGCCTTAAGCTTCTGCCGAAACTCAATTACGGGCTCAACTCCAAGTCTCTTCAGGTGCACGGCGCAGAACTTTGCGAGTTTATCACCGGTACGATCAAAATCGGTTAAAACGATAATTTGTTTGAAGCCAGCCAAACTCTCAAGGAAATTCAGCAGGGTTTTATTGCTGTTTGATACTCTGAAAATCTGCCCTTTCACGTTGAGTTTACGTAGGGCCTCTTCATCATTCGCCCCTTCTACTAAGATTGGCACGCCCGCACTAGCACTTTCTCTCAACTCATTGAGAAGTTCTTCTACTTGCTCAGACATTTCCTCGGTGAGCAACGACACACACCAGATTCATATTTTCACAAAATTATTCGGGCCCGTGGTCGCTGATCCAGAGCCCCCGCCTTAGGCACCGTTTGCAGACGTTAATGTCGTGCATGAAGCATCGCGAGCAGACAGTAGAACCGCACACACCGCATTGATAAACATCAGTACTCGTTCGTCCACATATCGTGCAGACACCAGCGACTTTGCCCATTTTGTACCCAAATAAATTGGGGCATCAAGTGATTAAACGTTACCATTACAAACACGGGGCGCTCGGTAGCAATCGTTTAATTTTTCATTAGAGTCTAATCCCCTATTACTTTGAAAAGGTTCCCGTGCGGCAGCGCTAGTAGGGCCTGTTTTTAAATCCCAGCTTGTATCCCATAAAGTTCGTTACTAGGTGGATTGGTGGGGTTATGATAAGTACCGTCAAGATTACCTCCCAGCTCTGTGGGGCCACCAGACTTGCCAGGAGCAAGGCGACGAGTACAAAGCCGAGTTGATCCAGACCCGGTGCTGCATCGCCACGCTTGATGCCGAGCCTGCGCTTGATGAAACTCCCCAGCAGATCGCCGAATAGTGCGCCTAGGGCGAGCAGGAAGCCGAGCAAAAGATAGTGTGAGAAATCTTCGGCAATAAGACCTTGAATTAGTCCAACCATGGTGCCGGTCGCGATGCCAGCAACGAACCCACCCCACGTTTTACCGGCGCCGAAAATTGGGCGGCCATCGGTAAATTTTTTGCCACCATCGATTGGCTTGCCTCCACCCAGCACCACCGGCGTAGCGTTCGCCACATAGGCGGGCAAGATGAACCAAAGCGCCCAGGCGATTAGGTCAAGTATCTCTTTACACAACTTTTCACTACCTCTTCCACAGGGGGCTTGTGTCGCTAAGACTTATGTCGATGATTTAAATATCTCACCTTTCAATTGGTAAACGATTGAATGAGTGGAAAATTGCTCAAAAAGACGAAGAGCCTTTGCCCCGAATGTATGGAAGTCATCGAGGCGGAAGTAGTCGAGGAGGAAGGTAAGGCGCTGATAAAGAAGGAGTGTCCTAAGCACGGCAAATTCGAGGACGTTTACTATTCGGACGTTAAGATTTACAAGAGGTTCGAAAAGTTCGCGGAGATTGGCGATGGAATAGAGAACCCGCGCACGAAGGAGCAGCAGGGGTGCCCTTTTGACTGTGGTATATGCCCTAACCATAAATCCCACACGGTTCTCAGCATTATCGATGTCACCAATCGTTGTAACTTGCGATGCCCGATTTGTTTCGCAAATGCAGCTGCAGCTGGCTACGTCTACGAGCCGACATTTGAGCAGATAAAAGAGATGCTGAGAAATCTGCGCGCCAACAAGCCAGCGTCCCCCCCAGCGGTTCAGTTCTCAGGGGGAGAGCCCACCCTTCGGGATGACCTGCCCGACATCGTCCGCGCGGCGAAGGAAGCAGGTTTCTGGCACATTGAGGTGAACACCAACGGTATACGCCTCGCCCAAGATATAGATTTCATAAAGCGGCTGCGTGAGGCGGGAGTTAGCACCATCTACCTGCAGTTCGATGGCATGACCCCAGAGCCAACGATCAAGGCTAGAGGGGCGGACATCCTCCGCCTGAAGTTCAAGGCGCTCGAGAACTGCCGCAAGGCCGGTCTCACGAGCATAGTGTTAGTGGTCACGCTTGTCAAGGGGGTGAACGACGACCAATTAGGAGACATCATTCGCTTCGCCGCAAAAAACAAAGATATCGTGCGATGCGTGAACGTGCAGCCTGTGTCTTTCGCTGGTAGGATTTCGCAAGAGGAGCGTAAGCGGTGGCGCATAACCATTCCTGATTTTATGAAAGCAGTTGAGCGACAGACGGATGGGCAGAT
>CAZESD010000043.1:0-6868 GCA_964514945.1 Hadarchaeota archaeon (SeqCode) | reverse complement strand
CTCGATTCGTTTAGGATATGCAGATACTTCGTTCATGAGGTGTCCCGAGTGCAAGAGGTACAGCACCGAGGAGAAGTGCCCTTTCTGCGGGGCCCGGACGGAATTCCTTCGCCGCGTCTCGTTCGTTGATGCTCCAGGGCACGAGATGCTCATGGCCACTATGATCTCGGGCGCAGCGATCATGGACGGAGCCATGCTCGTGATAGCGGCGAACGAGCCCTGCCCTCAGCCCCAAACGAAAGAACACTTGATGGCCCTCAATCTCATTGGGGTGCGCAACGTCGTGGTGGCGCAGAATAAAATCGAGCTCGTCTCGCGAGAGAAAGTGATGCAGAATTACCAGCAGATTAAGGAGTTCCTCTCGGGCACCTTCGCCGCCGATGCTCCCGTGATCCCGATATCCGCCATTCACCGCGCGAATATCGATAAGCTGATCCAAGCAATCGAGGAGCACATCCCGACCCCGAAGCGAGACCTCTCGAAGCCCGCGCGGATGCATGTCGCCCGCTCCTTCGACGTTAGTCATCCGGGCGCCAAGCCAGAAAAATTGGTCGGCGGGGTCTTGGGCGGCTCGCTTCTCCAAGGAAAGCTTCGTGAGGGTGAGGGAATAGAGATCCGCCCCGGCATACGAGTGAGCCGGGAGGGAAGGGCTACGTGGCAACACTTGGACTCAAAGATAGTGAGCCTGCACGCGGGGGGGAGCCGGATCGAGGAGGCTGTGCCGGGTGGTCTCATCGGCGTGGGCACCGAGCTTGATCCCTCGTTAACTAAAGGCGATTCGCTCGTGGGCTCGGTAGCGGGGGCGCCCGGAAGCTTGCCCGAGGTGCTGGAAACGGTCGAGTTCGAGGTTCACCTGATGAAGCGCGTCGTCGGGCTTCCCAAGGAGCTTGAGGTAAAGCCCTTGGTCACGGGTGAGCTCTTGATGTTGAACGTGGGGACGGCGATGACCGTGGGCGCGATATCAAGTGCCAGAGGGGACCGAGCCACCATCAAACTCAAGCTACCAGTCTGCGCCGATCAAGGGGCCCGGGTCGCACTAAGTCGACGCGTCGCTGGAAGGTGGCGTCTGATCGGCTACGGCATCATAAGTTGACGAGGAATTTGGTTGCAGGTCATTGCAGACACGAGCTTCTTTATGATCCCCGGTTTGTTTAGTGTGGATATCGTGAGGGAGCTTGACAGGTTGCTTGAACAACCTCATGAACTCGTTATCCCAAGTCCAGTCCTTCAAGAGCTTAGGCGAATCTCCGAGCGGGGCAAGCCAAAGGAGCAGACGGCAGCCAAAATTGGATTGATTCTAGCTAAACGTGGGAAGGTCACAAAGGTCAAAGGTGCAGCGGATGAGGTGATCTTGAACTTGGCGCTCAAGGGAGGCTATGCGGTGGGAACGACCGACGCAGCTCTGCGGAAGGAGCTCCGGCGCTGTGGAGTGCCAGTAATATATTTACGACAGAAGTCTCATCTTGCAATAGACGGTTGGATTCAGGAAGGTTAAAGTTCCTCAAGAGGTTGTAAGATGGTCGGATTTGAACCAGTGATGCTGGCGCCGATAGCAGGTGTCTTGGCCCTCGCGTTCGCGGGCTACTTAACTTTCAGGATTATGCGGCAGCCTGTCGGAACCGAGCAAATGCGGGAACTCTCCGGCACCATCTACCGGGGGGCGATGACTTTTATGAACAAGGAGTATCAGGTGATGGTCGTCTACGCGGTTATCGTGGCGGCGATCTTGATGCTGGTTGTGAACCACCAGACTGCAGCGGCGTTCATGGTCGGGGCGTTTTTCTCAGCGCTGGCCGGTAACGTCGGAATGCGCGTGGCGACCAAGTCGAACGCCCGGACGGCAATGGCAGCGAAGCAGGGTATTGGTAAAGGGCTCATAGTTGGGTTCTCTAGCGGCGCGGTGATGGGGATGTGTGTCGTGGGGCTGGGGATCTTGGGCGTGAGCATTTTTTACTACTTATTCGGAGACCCCAGGATAATCGTTGGCTTCGGCTTCGGGGCGAGTTCGATAGCGCTGTTCGCACGCGTTGGCGGGGGCATCTACACGAAATCGGCGGACATGGGCGCAGATTTAGTCGGGAAGGTTGAGGCCCGAATCCCCGAGGATGACCCACGAAATCCGGCGGTGATCGCAGACAACGTGGGCGACAACGTTGGAGATGTCGCTGGGATGGGGGCGGACCTGTTTGAATCATACGTGGGCTCAATCATCGCGGCCATGGTGATAGGTTTCACAGGAGTCACCATGGGGGGCGTCGTGCTCAACCAGACGGATGCCGTGGTGCTACCCATGATGCTCGCTGCAGTCGGGATTTTCTGCTCGATCGTGGCGACATTCTTCGTGCGGACGAAGAGGGGTGCTGGAATAAAAACACTCCACGCCGCGCTCAACAAGGGGGTGTTTGGAAGCGCCATCTTGATAGCCGTGGCATCGTTCTTTCTGATATGGTATTTTGTTGGTGCAGTGGAGATATTTTACGCGATGCTTGCCGGGTTGGTGGCTGGAATCGTGATCGGTCTTTCGGCGGAGTACTACACTGAGAATAGATTTTCACCCGTGCAGTCAATTGCGATATCATCCCAGACTGGTCCCGCGACGAATGTCATCAGCGGCTTTTCAGTTGGAATGCTCAGCACCGTGATTCCAATTATCGCAGTTGTTGGTGTAATTTCGTTTGCTTACTACATCACCTTACCAAATGGGTTATATGGAATTGCGATTGCCGCGGTGGGCATGCTCAGCACATTGGGCATGACGCTTGCCACGGATACCTACGGCCCAGTTGCAGACAATGCCGCTGGGATTGCCGAGATGTCTGGGATGGGACAAACGGTACGCAAGCGCGCCGAGCGACTAGACGCTGTTGGAAATACGACTGCTGCAATCGGCAAGGGCTTCGCAATCGGTTCGGCAGCGCTGACGGCACTTGCACTTTTTTCAGCTTATATCAAGGGAATGGCTGACGCAGGGATAACTATGAATCTCAGCATAACTAATCCATCAGTCATTGTCGGGCTGTTCATAGGAGGGATGCTACCGTTCTTGTTCTGTGCGCTCACCATGCGGGCAGTGGGTAGGGGAGCCTCTCTAATCGTGAACGAGGTGCGGAGACAATTTCGAACTATTCCTGGGCTGATGAAAGGAAAGGTAAAGCCGGACTACAACCGGTGTATCGGAATCAGTACCTCTGCTGCTCTTCGAAACATGGCGCTCCCGGCTGCGCTGGCCATCCTTACCCCAATCGCTGTGGGCCTTGTTAGTCCTGAGGCGCTGGGGGGTCTGCTTGCGGGATCGATAGTCACGGGTCTGCTTCTCGCAATCACCCTCGCGAACTCCGGCGGGGCTTGGGACAACGCGAAGAAGTACATCGAGGATGGGCATCTGGGCGGAAAAGGAAGTGAAACCCACGCGGCTTCGGTGATAGGCGACACCGTTGGAGACCCGTTCAAAGACACCTCGGGCCCCTCGCTTAACATCCTGATCAAGCTCATGGCCATGGTGGCCCTGCTTTTCGTCCCGCTGCTGTTGAAGATTTGGGGTGCATGATGTGGTCAATTTTTGGAAAAACATCAAACTTGACCTGAAGGCGCCGCAGGTGCTGGGTCTCCTCGCGAAAAAAGGCAAAAAGTTAAAGGGAAAGGAAACCAAGGTGCTCGAGTGGCGAGGGCGAGGTCAGCGACGCAAGGGATCGTCCGCGTCATGAAGTTTTACACGAAAAAATTTGAGGTGGAGTGAATGTACAAGATAGTAACCGTGCGTGATACCGTGCGGGTGCCCCCCAGCAGGCTTGGCGAGCCCCTCGAAGAAGTGATTGTTGATGTCCTGCGCAAGAACTACGAGGGGCTAACCGACAAAGACGTTGGCACAATCCTCGCAATCACCGAGCTCAAGAAGGTCGAAACTGGCCGCATAATAATGGGCGACGGGGCCAGCTACCACGATGTCACCTTTGAAGCGCTCATTTACAAGCCGGAGGTCAACGAGGTGGTGTTGGGTGAGGTGGTTGAGATTGTCGAGTTTGGCGGGTTCGTGCGCCTGGGGCCTATCGATGGTTTGGTGCACGTCTCACAGGTGATGGACGACTTCGTGGGTTATGACAAGAAGAAGGGGGCACTCTACGGCAAGGAGTCAAAGCGGGCGCTGAAAGAGGGGGACAGGGTTCGCGCGCGCGTGGTCACGGTGAGCACACGACGAGCCCCCCGTGGTGGAAAGATAGGGTTGACGATGCGCCAGTTTGGACTCGGTAAGCTCGAATGGATCGAGGAGGCGCGCAAGGAGGCAAAGGCTTGACCGAAAAGGCTTGCCGCAATTGTAACTTCATCACCGGGGGGAATACCTGCCCGGTTTGCAAGGGGGCATCGCTCTCGGAAGACTGGTCGGGATACATCGTCGTGCTCGATCCAGAGAACTCCGAGATCGCCAAGCGATTGAGAATCACCCAGCCTGGGAAGTATGCGCTGAGGGTTCGGTAAGGTGTTAGAGCTACCCGATGAAGTACGGCTACTCTTGAAGCGTCCACTTGGTCAACTTTTCTCTAGCGTTACAACTGCGATTGAGCGCCTGCGGCAGCTTCGCCCGACTAGGCTGATCGCAGTCGGTGATATCGTTACCGCGGAGTTTATCGAAGCTGGTCTGAAGCTGGATGTGGCCGTGGTCGATTTCCTCGTGATGCGATCTCCGGTTAATAAAAAAATACGGCGAACGATTGATTCGTTCGATGCAAAAATAGTTCGTGTAAAAAACCCCGCGGGAACGATAACTCAAGAATTGCGCACAGCCCTCGATGAGGCAAAGCCCCCCCTAAAGATTATCGTCGATGGAGAGGAAGACCTCGCCACCCTACCAGCCGTACTTTCCGCCCCACTAGGGTCCGTTGTCGTTTATGGGCAGCCAGACGAAGGGATTGTAATCGTCGAAGTCACCGAGCCCAAGCGCCGCGAATTCGAAATGCTGCTAGAGCAATTCAAGACCAGTAGGTAATTTTTAAACACTCATTACATAAGTAATCTCGAAAAGTGGAGCACCGATTAACGGGGTTAAGGTTTAATTGGGCTTCGCTAGAGATGAAAGGGGTCAATATGAAGGTCGAGATAATCGAGAAGACGGAGAACCCGCTCTTCAAGCGCACCGAAATAAAATTTAAAGCTGATCACGCGGGGGAGCCAACCCCAAAGCGTTTGGATGTGCGTACCCAGCTCGCGAACCAGTTGAGCGTCGCGGCGGAACTCATCGTTATCGAGAAACTGGCGAGCACCCACGGTCGCCAGATGGCCTCTGGGATTGCTCGCGCCTACAGCTCCCGCGAACAACTCGAAGGGCTCGAGCCAAAATTTTTGCTTCAGCGAGGCATGCCAAAGGAAGCTAAGCCTGAGCCTGAGAAACCCCCAGAGAAAGTCGAGAAACCCAAAGAGGAAATGAAGGCAAAACCCGAGAAGCCGAAGGAAGAAAAAGTCGAGGCTGAGGAAAAACCATCGAAGGAGGCAGACAACGGTGGCAAAGAAGGTTAAGGCCGCGAAGGCAAAGTTCTACAAGCTCGAGGGCGAAAAGCTAGAGCGTCTGCGCCTGATCTGCCCGCGCTGTGGTCCCGGGGTCTTCATGGCTGACCACGGAAACCGCTTAGCGTGCGGGAAGTGCGGGTATACAGATTTTAAGAAGTGAGCGTGACTGTTGTATCGATAACCTCAGTTGCAAGTTTTTCTAGCTCGCGCAAGTTTTTATCGATATCCTTCTCAGCCAGCTGCGATTCACGATGGAGTTCCTCGATTGTCGCTCGTGCGCGTTTTAGGTCCGTCCGATATTTTTCGATCGATTCTTCGAGCTCCGCCTTTTGTTTTAAAAGAGATGTTTGTTCACGAGCGCGTTTTTTGATTTCTATGTCGGCGTGGAGGTGGGTGAGTCGCTCTTTGAGTTTCAGGAGCTTTTTTTCCTCCAAAAGTTCCCGAGCTAGTTTCATTCGTTTCTTACGTTCACGGTCGCCCATGCTTATTTTTCCTCCCTCAAGAAGTTCGATCATTTTTTGCAGCAGCGCATTGGTAGAAGCGATTTTTTCGTCCGATGAAAGCACCTCGAGTGGATTCTTGATGCAAAGTTCAAGGACTTTCACCATCTCTCGGTCCATTTGGTACTCGCTCGCCGTCACAAGCTTTTCCATCTTCCTGAGTGGTCTGCTGAGCCCCGAAATCGCGCTCGATGCGGCGCCTTTCACGTGGGCTATCTCGCGCTCAATTCGTTCGAGCTCGCGCCCAGACGCATCCAATTCCTTGAATTCCTCACTATTGATGAGCCGCGTCAGTTGATTGCTCTCGTTCTCAATCAGCTTCTCAAACACCACGGCCTGACTTTCCAACGATTTGGCATCAGTCCGCATATCCTCAATTCGATTAAGGAGCTCCTTTTGCGATGAGATTTTCGAGGAGATTAAGTCTAGCGAGCGCATTTCTCGGAGGGTTCCTTCGATGAGAACATTGACCTCCCTGACCAATCCATGCAACCGTCGCAGGCGTAATTCGATCGCGTTAAAGTGAGACCCGAACAATGCTCGGACATAGCGGCTGTGGGTGACGAGTGCGTCAGTTGTAAGGTTCACCATTTTCGTCAACTTGCCACCTAGTGTCGCAAGGTCGTTGGTCGAGAATTTCCCCCGCCGCTCGATATCAGTGACCGCGCGGGTTAGCTTGTCAGCGAGGAGCCTTCGGGCCTCGAGCGCCGTCTTGCGCAATCCTGGATAAACTTCCTGGGTGGGTTCGGCCTCGGAAAAGGTTTTCAATTCCTTTAAAAGTGCTCCCCGCTCTTCGGATAGCCTGTCGAGCATAGTATTTAATTTGGATTGGGCCTCCGAGAGCTTTTCCTGCTTGAGTTTATCCACCC
>CAZESD010000042.1:0-6920 GCA_964514945.1 Hadarchaeota archaeon (SeqCode) | reverse complement strand
ATCCTGTCGTAGTCGCTATCCTGAAATGTCCTTGGTATTCGTCCATGGAAAATTGGTTCAGGACATGCCCCGGAACCTCTCCCTTCGATTTGTACTCGATTGTCCCATCGGATATGGATATTTTGTGAATAATTGTTGTTTCCGCCTCCGGGTCGCTTGTTTCGTTTGACCACTCTCTCAGCGGATACACCCAGTAATCTGTGTAGGTTACGTAAATGTTGTTTGAGGAAACGAAAATATTCTGGGTTGCGCCGATGAGGAACGTTTCACTTTTTACCTCCTCCCCATCATCTTGCGCATTTATCGCCATTATGGTTGTGAACTGGTACGAATAATCGTGAATATTTTCAAAATAGCAAATCTCGGTCGCTGGAACTGTTTTGGTATTGCCATTGAAAGAAATGTGGGGCAGATTTATTTTATTATCATAAATTGCTGGTGAATTTATTATTACATAAACGTGGTTCCCCACCATTCTCGAATCGAAATATTGGCCATCGAAAGAAACATCTCTCGTTAGTAGAGGGTTCTCCTTATTTGAAACATCGTAAACTTTGACAAAAGCCCAACCCAATATGACAAGTTTGTCTCCATTTATGAACAGCTCGGTCGGACTCTCGTTAGTCTCTATTTCAGAAAGGATTCTAGCGCCCTCGGCGGGGTATGCGTCGATGATGACCACCTTGTTCCCGGAAACGACATAAATGTATTTTCCATCGCTTTTCACGATGTCCGCTTCATCGACCCCTTCTACTTGGATATTTGTTGTGGAATAGTCTACCCCAGTTTCGTCGCCACGACCGTAACTTTTGCTTGATGCTGAAAGCCGTATAGACCAAACATTTCGATCAAGAAAAGATTCGTAATATACGTAATTGCTAACATTGGTCCTCACAAAATATTCCAGTTCCCCATATGATGAAAATTTTTTTAGTTGATATCCAGAAATTTGGCCCGGCCCCAGCGTGGTGATGAAAATTGGAACGGCCAAAGTTGCGAGAGTAGCCCCAATCAGGACAATCGTCACTAACGGTAATTCAGCCCTTTTTTCTTCAACTAAATACCGTCCCCACGCGGGCAAAATTCGGCGCTTCAATTTGTTTCACCAATTAAAAATGGTCAAATCTTGAATTTAAATTAAGTTTCATAAAAGAAACATAATTTATTAAGTTTCAAAAACGATACTTTATGCGGTGCCAAGTATGCGCCGTTGGTTCTTCGGCGTGATGATGGCTTTGGTGGTGCTGGGAGCGGCTACTATCACGTCTTACGTTGTCCTTGACCATTTCTACGGCGAAAGATACGTTATTACCTCAACCCAAACTGTAATTATCGAGAACTTTGGACAACAAGTGTCCATAGACAATGTACGATATGATGTGGAAGACGCAGAATTTATTGCAGGCACGGATAATGATAATGTAGATTGTTACATAGTGTTTCTACGAAGTTGCGCGGTTTCTACAGATAATGATGCCTTATCGCCACCAGCCCCTTCAGCAAATGTATGGCTTGGCGGCACGAGATCGACAAGCGTGCCGAAAGAAGCCTATGAACGAGCACAAGCAACTAGGGAACCGATCACTGTTTCCAACACAACGACTACGGAAACAAAACCAATCGATGCCCTCCCCATTGCCGTGAGCATCGGTATTGGGATGGGTATTGTTGTGTTTGCAGTGTGGGTCGGCTACCGACAATTATGGGGGGATGCTGCATCAACGCTTCTCGAACATGGTCTCCACGATATGACGGTCAGGGATGTCGAGATCGTGAGGCAAATCATGGAGTTAAAGGAATTTACAATTCCCGAACTCATGAAGCTGACAAAAGCTTCGAAAATCACTGTTTGGCGCACGGTTCAGAAGCTAGTTGAACGAGGGTTGGTGCAGCCTACCGAACAAACAAGGCTTGCAGCGAACGGACTCGGTGGCAGAGGAAAGCCTAGTTGTGTATATAGGTATGTCGGCAGCAAAGACGAACTTAAAACTTAAACGCTCCTATCTATTTATAACATAAACTTTTCACCAGATGTAAAAGTTTCAAAACCGAAACATGTACTTTGTGAGGTCGACCTTTTTTCTAATCTCAATACCCTCGGCAATCAACAGTTTCGCTTTCCGCTGAGTACCTAGTTTGTAACCTCCAATTTCACCGTCCGATCTCACAACGCGGTGGCACGGTATCTCCACTGGACGAGGATTTTTAGCCAAAGCATTCGCCACCGCCCTGTAAGCACGGGGTCTGCCCAGAGCTCGGGCAAGCTCCTTGTAAGTCGTCACCTTGCCCTCGGGAACCTTTGATACCAACTCCAAAACGCTTGCCTGAAATCTCGACATTTAACTCGTGAGAATATTCGCTTTCAACTCTTATATCGGGAAGACCTAACTTCTGCTGATGATCGAGGTCGATGGTTCAATCGGCGAGGGTGGAGGAGCAGTACTTCGCACTGCGTTAGCGTTGAGTGCGGTTAGCCGAAATCCCATACACATTTACAACATCCGCGCGAGACGGACGAAGCCCGGGCTCCAGCCCCAACATCTACGGGGTGTCGAAGCGCTTACAGAGCTCGCGAATGCTCGAATCGATGGGTTGAGGCTCAATTCAACTGAACTCACGTTCGAACCTAGCGCCATAAAGGGGGGCAAGTACCGGGTCGATATAGGAACAGCAGGCAGCACCACTCTAATTCTGCAGATCTTGATGCCAGCCGCAGCTTTCGCTAGCGACCCTATAGAGGTTGAGATCACCGGCGGGACCGACAACCCGATGGCGGTTCCCATCGACGTTCTAAAAAATGTCACCCTGCCCATACTGCGTAAGATGGGCTATCAGGGTGAAGTCGAATGCGTTCGCAGGGGCCACTACCCACGAGGCGGAGGGATCGTGCGCGCCCACATCGAACCCGTCGAAAAGCTGCAAGCACTCAACTTAACGGAGCCTAGGGAGGTGGTTCGCATCGCTGGCGTGGCTCACTGCGTTCGCTTACCGGCCCACATCGCAACTCGCATGGCTCACGCAGCAAGCATAGTGCTGATCAAAGCTGGCTACTCCAAGGTCGACATCAAAGCCGAATCCTATGAGCCAGCGCGTGATCCTCACTTCGGCCCCGGAGCTGGAATCGTGCTGTGGGCTGAGACAGAACGGGGCGCAATCTTGGGGGCCAGCTCCTTGGGGAGGCTTGGGAAACCGGCCGAGCAGGTGGGTCGGGAGGCAGCTGAGAGCTTAGCTAAGCAGCTGGACACAGGTTGTGCGGTTGATCGCTATCTCACAGATCAGCTCATCCCATACATGGCGCTCGCAGATGGCAGTTCAGACATAACCAGCACCGAACTGACCGCCCACACCCTCACAAACATCTCGCTCGTCGAACAAATCATCGGCGTCAAATTTGAAGTAGAAGGACAACTCGGGCATCCTGGAAGGATTCACGTTGAAGGTCTGGGGTTCGCTAGGTGCTTCCCGCCCCCACATTTTTAGTACTTTACTTATGTAAAGAAAAGCTTTATATATGTAAAAATCCAAAAAAACAGGGTTAAATATGAATTTCGACGAGATGGAGAAGGCCAAAAGGGAACAGTTGAGGAAAATAAGAGATTTCGCCCCATTGGAGTTCGACCCCGAGAGATGGGAAAAGCTCAGGAAGATGGTATACAAACCGCAACCACTCAATCTCGATGTGATTATAGATGACACCACCCTGAGGGAGGGGTTGCAGATGGCGGGACTCGTTAGCCCGCGCCCCGCCGATACCTGTCGCATAGCATGCATGCTCAGAGACACAGGCGTGGAGAGACTCGAGGTGCTCACTTATACCAAGTCTGACCAGGAGGCGATAAAGCTCATGCAGAATGAGGGGCTCGAAAAAATGCTGGCTGCTTGGTGTAGGGCGAGTAGGGCTGATATCGACCTAGCACTGAAATTCGACTTCAAGCAAGTTGGTGTTTCGCACCCTGTCTCATACATACACTTCGAGAAGTGGACTGACAAATTGCTTCAAGAGTTCATCGAACGGGTGGTCGATACCGTAGCGTACGCAGTCGAACATGGACTTAAGGTATTCGTCCATGGCGAGGACAGCACCCGAGCAGATTGGAAGTTTGAGAGGGCCTTTATAAATGCCGTGGCTGACGCTGGGGCGAGTGTTTACCGGATATGCGATACCATCGGATGCGGTCTATCCGATCCGTCTGCCTCCCTGCCGAATGGAATCCCAGCCAAGATTCGGCAAATAAAGAAGGATACAAAGATCCCAAACTTGGAAATACATGCGCACGATGACTTTGGCAACTCGGTTGAGAACACGATGGCTGGGATCAGAGCAGCGTCTGGTTTGTTTAACAAAGTGTACGCGAGCACCACTTTCCTCGGTATTGGGGATCGAGCTGGAAATGCTGAGACCGAGAAAATCATTCTGAACTGCTACATGCACCACGATATCAAGAAGTGGAACCTGCGGCCCTTGCGAGAGCTGGCAATTTTTCTCGCCTCGTCTCTCAAGTATCAATTGCCCCTGAACAAGGCAATAGTTGGCGATGCAGCATTCGCCCACGAGTCGGGGATACACATTCATGGGCTAATGGCTCTGCCGCTGACATACGAGCCATTTCCGCCGGAACTCGTCGGTCAGACGCGAACGATAGTGGTCGGGAAAAGATCGGGAAAACATGGCGTAAGACTCAAACTGGAGGAATTGACGGGCCAAAAAATTGAGGAAGACGATCCTAGACTAGCAGAGATTGTAGAACTTCTTAAAAATAAATTCATTACAGGAGAGAGAAGGTATCCAATAAGAAATGATGAACTTAAAAAGTACGCGCAGAAAGTCGGCTTTAAAGATAAAAATTCCACCAGTCTTTAATTGGTGGTAGTTCACAATAAGGTAGGACATCGCATGCATACGGTCACTTTAATCCCTGGTGATGGGGTAGGCCCAGAGGTAATTGATGCGGCGAAAAAGTGCATCAAGGCCACAGGTGCCTCAATCAAATGGGAAGAGATGGAAGCGGGGGCAGGAGTCATAGAAAAGTATGGCACTCCCTTACCTGAAAAGGTCCTGCGGTCTATCCGTAAGAATAAAGTTGCCCTGAAAGGACCGATAACCACGCCCGTAGGCTCCGGATTTCGCAGCGTCAATGTAGCCATGAGGAAGGCGCTCGATTTGTACGCATGCCTGAGGCCTTGTAAGTGGTATCCGGGGGTGCGCTCAAAGTATGTTAACATCGACCTCGTAGTCGTGAGGGAGAACACTGAAGACCTCTATGCGGGGATAGAATTTGCCGAGGGACTCTCAGAAACGGAGGAATTTATCGAGTTTGTAGAGGGAAAGAAAAAAGCAGAAATAAGGCATGACGCAGGGATAAGTTTAAAGCCGATCTCTCACTTTGCCTCCGAGCGAATCGTGCGTTTCGCTTTCACCTACGCACGGAAAAATGGGCGTAAAAAAGTTACAGCCGTGCACAAAGCTAACATAATGAAATATTCGGATGGCATTTTTCTAGAGGCTGCTCACAAGGTAGCGCAGGAGTTCCCCGAGATAGCATTCGGAGAGCGGATTGTTGACAACATGTGCATGCAGCTCGTGCAGAAGCCTACATTATACGATGTGATAGTGGCACCAAATTTGTACGGGGATATAATTTCTGATCTCTGTGCTGGATTGGTTGGTGGGCTAGGCGTTGCGCCCGGAGGAAACATCGGTGATAAAATAGCTGTTTTTGAACCGACGCATGGCAGCGCCCCAAAATATGCTGGACTGAATAAGGTGAATCCTACGGCAGCGATTCTCTCAGGAGTGATGATGCTGCGCTATTTGGAGGAAGAAGGCGCTGCACAAAAATTGGAGGATGCTGTGGCCAAGGTAATCGCTGAGGGTAAGTACGTAACCTACGACATGAAAGAGGACCCCAGTGATCCCTCAGCTGTGGGCACGAAAGAAATGGCTGAGGCGATATCAGAAGCGATAAAAAGCAAGTCCTGAAAGACGATTAACGATCCGTTCTAGATGGTGAGGAGCAACTTCATGAACTCCTCCCCAACGATGAACCCTAGCGAGCCCATTTTAGCCGAAGATTCGTCAAATTTGAGCTTATCCCCACTTAAGTGAGGCGCATAAATCGCGAATGGAATGGGGTCAGGGACGTGCATTCGGACATTGATGGGGGTCGGATGATCTGGTAATATAGCTATTTTGCATTCCTCTGCGACATCCAAAATTCTGCCCACCAATCTCTTGTCCAAATCTTCTATGGTTTTTATTTTCATCTCTAAGTCTCCTCCATGCCCTGCCTCGTCCGGTGCCTCCACATGTACGTAAACGAAGTCGTTGCTCTCGAGTGTCTTGAGCGCATACTCCGCTTTTCCTTCATAATTTGTGTCGTAATACCCAGTTGCGCCGGGCACTTTGACGATTTTCATCCCGGTGTAAACTCCGATGCCGTTTATCAGTGGGACCGCAGAAATCATCGCTGCGCTGAGTCCATATTTCTCTTTTATTTTCTCCAGTTTTGGCTTTTTCCCATTGCTCCATAACCATATCATATTCGCTGGGTTTTTGCCCTGTTTAACCCTCGCGATATTTACTAGATGCTTCGAGAGAGCATCTTTGGACGCCATCATGAACTGGTTAAGCTTCTGCGCTATTTCGTCGTTCCGGGGTTTTATCAAATGATCTGAGATGAGCTTTCCAACGATGTCATGAGGGGGGGTAGTTTGGATTTTCGGGTTGCAGTTCCGCATAACAAATAGATGCCTATAGCTAACGCCTGTGTAAAATTCCCCAATTTTGGATTTTTTCATTTCTTCAATTAATTCTCTGGCTTCCTCGGTAGAGATATGCCCGGAAGAATAATCGAAAACCCTTCCGTCTTTCTCGGTGATTAAATTACACCTAAAAGCGGTATCCTCGTCCCCTAGCTCAA
>CAZESD010000041.1:0-7198 GCA_964514945.1 Hadarchaeota archaeon (SeqCode) | reverse complement strand
AGCTAGCTGGCCTCCTGCTCACGGGCGACCCGGAGCAAAAGATAGTGGGGTTTAGGCGGGGTGGGATCGTCTGCCTGGAGCGTGACGAAGCAGAGAAGTGGTCCGTCAGGTGGGTTCTGCCCCCAGAGATCTTAACCGAATGAAAACTGCTCCAAGAGCTCGGGAGGTCACGTTAGTGTAGTGCTAAACTATTTCATAAATTTCTTTATCTCTTAGGCACTACACCCGGCCTGTATGGCACCAACCGCTTGAGGTAAAAATCCAAAGCGGCATTGGCTTTTTTCTTGAAGAACCTCACGATCCGGTAAGCAACTAGCTTTGTCTGAGCCTCCTCCAGCATCCTAAAGTAGCGCACCCGCTCCCGCTTGGTAATCACGATGGGAGGGTAACCATTTTTCATGAGAACCCAATTGGCGAGCAAGCGCCCCACTCGTCCGTTTCCGTCCACGAACGGGTGAATGGACTCGAAGTCGAGGTGGGTGAAGGCGGCCAGCTTTATGGGGTCATGTTTTTTCGGGTTGCGGTTGAGCTCTCGGAGAAAACCCCGCATGAGCTGGGGGACTTGGACCGGTGGTGGAGGCGTGTAAGAGGAGCCGAGGAGGTAGACCTGCACTGGCCGGTAAACTCCGAGATAGACATCAACGACATTTTTCATCGTCGCTCGGTGAAGCTCGAGCAAATCGGCTTCGGCCAGATTCTCCTTCCCATCTTCGGTCCACTTGAACACTAGGTTTATAGCATCCCGATGACCCCTTGCCGCGAGATAATCCGTAAGGGGCTTGTTCCCCACTACGATGCCCTCCGCTAAGAGAGCGGCGGTTTCTTTCAAAGAGAGGGTACTTCCTTCGATCGCGGTCGAGTGGTAGGTCCACAGGATAACCAGTTCTTCCCTCAGCCTGTCCTCCAGAACCTTCGAAAAGGGACGCAGCGAATCGAGTTTTGCCTTCTTTCTCGCTATCTTTTTATCTAGTACTTTTTCACTTTTTTCTAAGGCTTTTTTTATCTCCGGCATCTTCAACTTTTTTTCTCTCGCGTACCTCTCCGCGTCCTCACGCTTGCCCAAGTATTTCACTATGTCCTGATATACCAGCTTGCCCTCGCGCCTGCTCTCGACTAGGTAGAAGTAGTACTCGCCGCCGATGTACTTCGCTCGGATGAATGCCATGTTTCTGATTATGTAGTGCTAAACTTATAAGCTTTTTCGATGATTATGTTGGCACTACAGCATTGATTAGTCCTTGCCTCAAGTTCGACAGTTAAAATCTGCGCGACTCCGTCTCTCCAGTACTTTAACTGTCCCACCGTCACTTGATTTAAAACGATAGACCTCCATCTTGTAGCGGGAACCCCATGCACCAACACATCAGGCTCGGAGTGACCCGCCTCCAATCGGCCCTCGACTGCCCCCTCTGCTTCTGGCTCTCCCAGCGCCTTGGCTCGCCTCCCTCCATCTTCGCCGGCATCCCCGCCCAGATTGACTCCGTTATCAAAAATTACATGAAGCAATTCATCGGGAACTCGGATTTGCCCGAATGGTTCCCCGTGCGCGGCACCTTCATGGACGCCAGCCAGACCCTGAGGGCAACCGACCCGGCCACCGGCATCAATGTGGTGGGGAAGCTCGACGCTTTGGTGAAGACGGCAGACGTAAAATACCACATCATCGACTACAAAACCGGCAGGCCCCCCGAGGAGGTTCCAAATTACTACCAGATGCAGCTCGACGGCTACGCCTACCTCCTCGAGCAAAACGATTTCCGGCCCGTGGTGGGCGGCACGTTGCTGTACTTCACGCCCAAGCGTGGGGATCTCTCGGAGGGGCTCTTCCCGTTCAAGATAACCGCTGTGCGGGCTGAGGTTGACCCGAGCCGCATCCCGCCCGTACTCGCGCTGGCCAAGGAGATCCTCGACTTGCCGACCCCGCCGCCCCGGAACGAGGACTGCGAGATGTGCATGTGGCGGGAGCAGGTCGAGCAGACCCTATCAGAATGAGAATAACACTCGAACGATTTTTGGCTTCTCACGAGATTTTACAGTTGACCAAAGGCAGCCTAGAAAGGTGCAAATACTCCCATAAACACGAACCAAGCCAAAATTGTTTTTGCGGCTAAACTGAGAATAATGTAAAATCGTTCGCCATAGAGATAATCTCTCCAACGTCCAACACCTTTGTATTGTAAGACCATGTTGATGGCGAAGATATTGAACAGAATGAAATAGATGAAAGGTATGAAGTATACGAATGTTGGAATTTCCCCTCCTACAGAGCTAACTGCGGCAATAAAATAGGCGAAAATCACGAACCATGGAAGCCCACCTGAAATTGTCCCTAAGATAAATGGCGACCAATTAGTCTTTTTGGTTTTCTGATTGAGAAGTTCCATTAAATATCCAAACATTATCATCATTGCGTTTAGGACAAAAATCATCGCCAATGACCAAAAATCCCAGACACCCACCAACAGTGCAATCAGTAATATCATTATTGAGCTTGAGAAGGCGTATTCGTACCAGCGGTAAGGATTCATCCCTTTTTTCAAATTTTCATTGTAGCGGTTATTTACTAGATACGAAATCGAAAAGTGCGCTATAGCAGAAATTAGAAGGAAGGAAGCGAGAATTGCCCCCAAATATTCGAAAGTAAACAAGATTTGAGGATTCGGCACCACCTCAAATAGGATTGGTTCCGTAGTAATTATTTCTATGTCGAGATAGAACGTGTATACATTTCTTGAAAACGTTAGAAGAAGACCCAACAACAACATTGCTATTCCCTGTATTAAATGCAAAGAACCCGCGACGGTGTTGAAGCGTTTCAAATAGGTGAAAGTTATAGGTGAACTGGCAATTATTTTCTGTCTTTCTTTAAAATCCATCGAATGCACTGCCGTACTAAATATGCACTAAATAGTAAATAAATGTTACAATTTAGGACTTAATAATTTATATTAGTTCAAAAAATGGTAAAATTCCCGCGATAAATGCCCGATTTTGAGTAATAATTGATTTGATTCCAAACCTAGTACAAAAACTGATCATCAACGTCGACCCGCTGTTTGAAAAGTTGAGTAATCACGATATCAGCGGGATTACCTCGCCAAGCACGTATTCTAGAAATTCGTTCTGCTCCGCCCGGCTGAACATCGTCACCACGCAGTCCCGAGTTATCCCCACCACCAAGCCGCGCTTTTGCACCTCAAAAACAACATACCAGATTTTCCCGTGCTCTAGATAATCGCGGTAGAGCTTGGTGTCCGCGAGCGCCGACCCCGCGAGCGCTAACTTTCCCACGTTTGGAATGTCCACTTCGTCAAACCAAATAAGCTTCGTGGCGCGCGGGTTGGATTCGTGGAGCTCCTTTAGAGTTTCATGGGTAATCTTTGTCTCAACAATCCCCCCCGTCTTGATGAACAGAATCTCGCTGAGCTTGTTCGCCACATAGTTCGTCAGCAGCTTCTTCACTCCCCGGGCTTTTGAAGGCGCGAGCACGACAAGGAAGGTCCGATCTTTGACTCTCTTGATCCAGAAAGGGGTCTCTTCTGTGACCGGGGTTTCAACCAGCCCGCGCTTGTAATAACGGCTGAGCACGAAGTCCTTGCTGAAGATGCCCGCTAGCAAGTCGGTGTCTATCTTCAAATCCAAAATTTCCATCACTAGTTTGAGTTGCTTCTCCTCGTGCTCGTACGGTACCTCCTCCCGGAAGTCCTTGAGCTTCTGGGCTATCAGCGCCAGCTCGATCGGCTCCTTGAGCTCGAATATTTTCGCAGCGAGAACCATGAGGGTACCCTAAAGACTTAAACACGGAGAGGGTTTAAAATTGAGGAAGTGCAAAATTTAAACTGATGCCTATGCCTGCAAACGCCCTAATCCAGGAGATAATCCTAGAAAATTTCATGAGCTATGAATATTCTAGGATCCCCTTCAATCCGGGGCTCAACCTAGTGTGCGGTCCAAACGGCGCTGGGAAGTCCTCGATCCTGCTCGCTCTAGCGGTGGCCCTCGGGCAGACCTACACCGAGCGCTCCCGTAGGCTCAGCGACCTCATCCGCCGGGGTAAGGATCTGGGGCGGGTGAGCGTGGTGTTCGACAACTCCCCCCACGATGGAAGGAGACCCATCCCGAGCGTGAACTCCGACACCCTAGTGCTTTCGCGCTATCTGAACCGCGACGGGACTTACTGGCATGAGGCCAATAACCGCACGGTGACGAAGGGCGAGGTGCTGCGGCTGCTCGGGCGGCTCTCGATAAACCCCGACAACATGCTCATCATCATGCACCAGAACATGATCGATGTGTTCGGGGCGATCGACGCACGCGAGCGGCTGAAGCTCATCGAGGAAGCGGTCGGGCTGCGCGAGTACAGAGAGCATATCCTTGAGGCGCGCGAGAAGCTGTCGCACACCTTGAGCGAGGAGGAGTCGATTCGCAGTCTGCTCGAGAAAGCCCAAGAAACGTTGCGCTACTGGGAGGGCGAGTACGGGAGATTCCAGCGGAAGCAGGAACTCGGAGAGCGGAAACGGGAGCTCGAGCTGGAGTACGCTTGGGCGAAATGCATCCGGCAGGAAGAGGCGGTCGGCAATCTTCAATCTAAACTCGACGGGCTGAGGTCGGAACTGGGTGAGATTGAGAGCGAGCTGGAACAAAGCTCGAAACGAGGCGAGGAACTTGAAGCAAAGTTGAAGGAGCTTGAGTTTGGACTCGATGCTGCCTATCAAAAACTCATCACCTACGAGCGGGCACAGGCTGAAGCGGGGGCAAGCGCTAGGCTCATAGAGAGTTTCAACGCCTCCCTCCGCTCGGTGGCCGAAATTGGCTTGGGTGAGTTGCTCGGACACCTCGAGGTCGAACTGGGACGGGCGAAAGAGGGCCTGAAAGAGGCCGACGAGCGGGCGAACGAGGTGAAGTCCAAGCTGGTCAGTATCAAGACCGGGCTCGAGAAAACTCAAGATACCTACGTTAACTCCCGTATCCACATCGCCGTGCTGGGGTTCCGTCGCGAGCTCTTGGAACGAGACATCTCAAGCGCTCAGTCCGAACTCAGACGAGCGCGCCGCGAGCTGGAACAGCTGGAGGGGGAGGCCCGACAAGTGGGGGCGCGGATTGAGACCGAGCGAAAGCCCCAAGAAGTGCTCGATGAACTCAAACTCACCAACATCCAACTCGCCAGCCTGGCCGATGTTTCACCCGATGTCGAGAGGATGTACCTAAGCTACAAGGGCACGCTCAAGGAGCTCGAGGCAAAGGCCGAGGTGGCTGCAGCCAACCGTAAGCGGGCGCTCGATGAACTGGAACTCAGAAAGCAGCGATGGACCAATGAAACAAACAACCTTATACGTGAGGTTAAGACGAGCTACAGCGAAATCCTGAAGCGAGTTAACGCGAGCGGCGACGTAAACCTGATGAATGCTCACGATATCGACGAAGCCGGAATCGAGCTGTTCGTTGGGTTCAAGGGGGCCGAGCCTCAGGTGCTGAATGCCTACACCCAGAGCGGCGGAGAGCGAACTATTGCCCTGATGTGCTTCCTGCTGGCGCTGCAGCAGCAAATTCAATCTCCCATCCGTGCAATCGACGAGTTCGAGGCTCATTTGGACCCGCGCAATCGGGAGGCAATCCTACAGGGAATCATAGAGTTCATGAGGAGTGAGGAGACGCAGTATATCGTGATTACCCCTGGACAGCTTGTCAGCGTGGAGGGGGTGCCAAACGTAATCACCGTGCAGAACATCGCGGGCTCATCTCAGGTGAAGGTGGCTGCTTAAAATGCCGGGCGAACGCCAAGAGCTGATGCTTCGGATAATCGACCTCTGCGACACGGTGCGAAAGCGAGGAATCGATCCCTTCGACGTTGAGGTTCGGGAGTTTTTCGACCGACTGCGGGAACTTCTCCCCAATTTGAAAAAGCATGAGGAGCTATATCTCGACATCCAAGCGGTGCTCGGGCTCGCCGATGTGGTGTTCCAGCAGGGCGAGTGGATCAAACACAAGTCTTCTATGCTCTACCTCGACCCCCTGCTGATTATGCTTAAACTACATGCGCTCCCGGCACGCGAGCTCGCCGATGTCTTCGCGCGTTCATGGCACCCCATTGTGCAGCTGGAGACCCTCTCGCCTCACGGCATCGCCGAGGCCAAGCAGTACTGGACTAATCTGCCGAGCCTTGAGGAACGCTGGCGCGGGCTCGACACGACTGAGGTGTTTGCAGGGGAGATAGCCCGCCGGGAGCTCGCTCGCATGGGCATCATTTCAGAGGAGGACTTCGCGGCTGTGCTCGACCGGACCTGGCGCGAGCTCAAGGAAGCGGCGGGGGAGCGGGGCGAAATCTCTTACTGGGATTTTATCTACGTCCGGAGCTTCGAGAAGACCGTCGAACGAGCATGGCTCGTGAGCTTCTTGGTGAGCTACGGTTACGCCACTCTTGAACTCAAGCCCCTTGAGGAGGAAATTTTGCTGAAGCCACTGCCCAAGCCGCGAGAGCTCGAGCATGTTGCGACCTTCTCGGTTCCCATCGCGATTTCCCGCGGCGAGTGGCTCAGGAGGCGAAAGGGTGGCTGAGGAGCGAGACATCGTCGAGCTGCGGGAGAAGCTGGCGCGGGCTGCCCAGCTCCTGCTTTACAAGCATCACATGCAACCGGGGGCCAAGGCATGGGAGCTCAAGCGCGCCCTGGGCAGGGACTACAAGCAGATTCTGAAACTCCTCGATGCCGAGCTGGAGAAGATGGGGCTACAAGTGAAGCGGGTGAGCGAGGGCGAGGCCAGCTCGGAGTCAGACAGATACTACGTCACACTCCGAGGGCACCCGAGAGTGACCGAGGTCCGAACCTTCGGGTGGCGGATCGACGACATGGCCATGCTCACCGTCGCGCTCGCCCATATTCTCTCGAAGCAGGGAAAAGCCCCCCTTAAGGAAGTCGAGCGGATGCTTGAGGAGAAGTTCCCGCGCTGGCGCATCGAGTCGACCTTGGACCGGTTCATCCGGCGGGGCTACCTGTCAGAGGACGACGAGGGGTTGCTCTACATGGGATGGCGCGCGCGGGCGGAGATCGACCAGCGAACCCTGCTTGGATTGTTGTTGGGAAAAGAAGAGAAACCTAGCGAAGCTGAGACCGAGCCGAAAGTCGAAACCGAGAAAGTAGAAGAAACTCAGGGAGATTGAGATAAATTTTTATCTCTTCAAAAACAATTTAATTATGGCAGG
>CAZESD010000040.1:0-7770 GCA_964514945.1 Hadarchaeota archaeon (SeqCode) | reverse complement strand
TGCCTGATGAAAGTCGCCTGTTCGATGTTAAATGCCGTCTGTCCGACTTCGTCCCTATCGATGCCTTGGACAATTATTTCGTCCCCCTTTACTTCCACGTTCACGTCACCGACGATCTTGGCCACGCGGGGAGCTCGCTCACCAAGAAAGTTTTGAATCAGGGCACGCTTTCCCTCTATCTTTACCGTAATCGGAAAATGCGAGTAAACCACGCGAAGCTTGTAAGTGAAACCAGCAGTAACGCCCTTAAACATGTTAACCAGACGGGCCCGAACCATACCAAGTGCAGCCCGATGCTTTCGACGCGGAGATGATATTTCGATCAAAATCTTTTTCCCCTCCATTCTCAGATCGATTCCGGAGACATCGAATTTGCGTGCGAGCTTGCCCTTCGATCCACTAACCTCAATCGCCTTGCCCGAGAGCTTAAGCTCCACACCTTCGGGCACCTCTATCTCTTCCCTGATTTTTGCCGCTGCCATTTGAACACCATCACACGACTCAGCATTCTCTTAGTCTTTCATAACATTTTAGGGCACTTGATATAAGGTTTAGACGTGACGATTTTTGGTAGAACATGAATAAATTCATTGAAGGATTTATCCACAGGCCGGGCATACACTGTGAATCATCGGCGCTAAGGGATGTTTTCGAATATCGCGGGCATCGATTCAGCGAGGATATGATTTTCGGACTGAGTAGTGGATTAGGCTTCGTCTATTGGAGCATGAAGCGAGCCACACCACCGGTCTTCGTGGGGGGGCGCTCGAAAGAGTTAGTCGGGCCACTGTGTCAGACGTTGGGAATCAAGATTAGTAAAAAGACCACGGGCAGCTCTCAAAGGGTATGGCAAGGGGTGAAGGGATTAATAGACAAAAACATCCCTGTGGTGCTCCAGGTCGACATGTGTTATCTCGACTACTATCGTGGCAAAGTGGGGCCTTTCGGAGGACACTTCATCGTGCTTACCGGCTACGATGATGAGAAAGGGGAAGCTTATATCGCAGATATGGACGACAAACAGACTCGGGCCAAGCGAAGGAAAAATGGACTGTTTGTTACGTCCCTTAAGAGCCTCGCAGAAGCTCGTGGATCCAGAAACAAACCTTTCCCCCCGCGGAATGCTTGGTTCACTTTTACTTTCCCTGAAAAACTAACGCCGTTAGACGAGGCGATCAAGGCAGCGATTAAAATAAATGTGGAGAGTTTTCTGTATCCGCCCATCAAGAACCTCTGTATAAAGGGGATACATCACTTCGCCGACCAAGTGATCACATGGCCCGATACGATATCCGGTACCTTCACCGAGTTTGTTTCTAAATCTGAAGTTTCCATGCTTGATTTTCAGTTGTTCCTCACCCACGTTTTCATGGAGAAAGACGGTACTGGCGGAGGAATGTTTAGACGAATCTATTCCCGCTTTCTGAACGAAGCAGGCGAAACGCTTCAGGATAGGACCTTGAAAGAGGCTAGCGGGCTGGTGATGAGGTCCGCTGACAACTGGACAGAGATAGCGGAGATCCTCCTTGCAGCAAGAGGGGGTAAGCCCGACGAGATCAGGAAACTACTTGCAGGAGCCCAACTGAAGATTCGTGAATGCGCGGAGATAGAAGAGGAAGCCTTCCGCATACTGAAGTCGTGGTCTGAATAGTTAGTAAACGTACGCTAAGATTCGCCCACCCAAACCCTGCTCTTCAGCCTGTCGGTGGGATATGACCCCTCGCTGGGTGGAGACCAATAACAAGCCGAACCCAGCCGCGGGCAGGTAGCGCTTCTCCCACTGCTCGTAACCGTCGCGCTTCACGGCGTATCGGGGTTTTATCACCCCACATCCGTTTATCTTACCCTGCAGCGCGACCCTAAACTTCCCACCGCGGCCATCGTCGATGAACTCGAACTCACCTATGAATCCCTCCCCCTGCATGATGCGCAAAACCTCGCTGATAAGCTTCGATGCGGGGGCGACTATCGCCTCGCGCTTTCGAGCACGCTCGTAGTTCTCAATTTTTGATAGCGCGTTGGCTAGAGGGTCTAACAGCATCTGCTCACCCATATTTTTTGAACCCCATCTTCGGCGCCAGTTCACGGAAGCAGCGTCGGCACAACTTTAGCCCGTATTGCTGGTATACATGCCCATACCTGCCACATCGGATGCACTTATGGGCCCCCCTTCCAAACTTCCGCCTTGCCATCAGACCACCTGAACTCCAAATTTCTCGGTGATGAAATTTATTGCTTCCTCTTTAACGATACAGTGCCTTTTTGGTATCGCCTTTGGTTGACGCCGCCTGCGCTTGATCCTATATCCGGGTCTCTGAAGCGTTACACATACATCTATCCCGAAGATGCCTATTTCTGGATCATAAGAAATGTCGGAGATATCGATGTGCTCTTTGACCCCGAAGGCGAAGTTTCCCTTGCCATCAAAACACTTCTCGCTGAGGCGACGCTCGACTGCATCGAACAATCGCTTTAGAATTTTTGTAGCTTCCTCGCCGCGCAGCGTGACTTTGCAACCTATGGGCTCGCTTTGCTTTACTTCCCACTCCCTTATCGTCCGTTTCGCCTGCGTTCGCGCTGGTTTTCGTCCTGTGATGCTTCCCAACACTCGCTCGGCCTTCGTGAGCTTGTCGCCACCCTCGCCGACTCCTATGTTGAGGGTAACTTTCTCGATTCGAATCTCGCGCATCAGGTTCATGTGGGTGCCCCCTGCAGCGAAATGGCGGGCTTCTCCTTTCCGACGACGAATACGTAATGTTCGGGGGTTTGGAAACTTTTGCCGGCGGCCTCGAATGTCACGATGTTTGGCTGTGTGCCCTCGACCAGTTTGACATCGGTTATAGTGCCGACCTTGCTCACGTTTTTTCCACCGGTGACTAATATCGTGGCTCCCTTCTCAAACGGAAATCGCTCGAGCACCTTGAGCTCGGGTAGGGCAAGTTTTATCCCATCGCCCAACTTGAATTCATCGAAATCGCCGACGAGCGCCTTGCCGTCGTGGAAAGAGAGCTGGACCCGCCTGCCCCGTACGATGTCTTTGCGCATGACCTTGCAAAGCTTCAAAGACGTTTCAGCTTTATCTATCTCATGGAGGACTAGACGCCCGCGGTGGTCTAGAAGCACTCGATAGTTTTGGTTCAAGGTAAGCAGTTGCACCACATCCATCAGGCCAACGGGGAACTTGGGACTTCGCCTCACTCTGCCGTCCACGAGCACTTGCCCTCCTGCGAGAATTCTATCTGCTTCCCGAGCGGTTCGGGCAAGCGAGAGGTAATCCCTCAAAAGCAGCCGAAGCGGCAGGGAACTCTTGCGAGGATGGGGGCCGGGTGAGGGCTTCACCATCCAAGGGAAAGACTTACGCGGAAGCTTCAGTGCCCGCGGCGCCGCGTAGCGTTTCATGTGTCTACTTTGTCCTTTTTTCGCCACCTTTTGACCTCCTCTCGAGCACCTTATCGCGCTCCTTGTCCGAGGCTAGCTTTATCAATACAACGTTTGACGGCGCGAGCGGCCTATTGACTTGAGTTCCATCGGCCTTCGTAGTCGTCGCTCCTTGAACTTGGATGCGGCGCCGCTTCGTATCTACCTCAAGCACATCGCCCTCATGTTTCTTAAAGTCGCCCTGTATGATCCGCACTTTGTCCCCCTTCCGCACGGGCAGGGAACGCGTTTTGTATTTCCCCCTGAGTTCGCGGCTGAGGGATGCGGAAAGGAATCGGTGCCTCCGGTGCAAGGGCGCGGAGTAAAGCGCTAAGTGTTGTTTTCTGGGCTGTTTGCTTACCATCGTTCATACCACCGTTGAGGCTATCCCGGCTACGCGGGGCCACCGCTCGGCAGCTTCGCGGGCCATAGGTCCTTTGATCTCCGAACCCCTAGGAGCCCCTTCAGGGGTTATCAGGACTGCTGCGTTGCCCTCAAATTTTATCCGCATCCCATCTGTGCGGCGGTATTCCTTGCGCTGGCGGATGACGATTGCGCGGACGAGTTGTTTCCGAAACTCGGGAGTGCCCTTCTTGACAGAGGCGACGATGTGGTCTCCTACCCCTGCCTTGCCGATGCGCCTGTGTCGGCCGTGGTAACCGACGACGCTCACGATCTGCAGCTCCTTGGCTCCTGTGTTGTCGGCACAGCCGAGACGCGCCCCAATCGGCAACGCTCGTATGGGGGCCACCGTGGTCGCACCGATCGAAGTGCCAATACCTTTCTTTCCCATACTAAGCCCCCATCTTCTGCACGACGGCAAATGCTTTGGTTTTGCTCAACCGTCGACACTCCATAATTTTCACCTTATCCCCAACGTGAGCGGCAATGCAGGGCGGGTTGTGAGCATGGAGCTTGGAGGTGCGGCGTTCATATCGCTCGTATTTTGGGATCACCTGCATGTGCTCCATCTCTACCGTGACCGTACGTGACATCTTATCGCTCGTCACGATGCCTTCGAAAGTCCTGCCCCGCACCGAGAGCGTGCCGTGAAATGGACACTTTGGGTCGGAACATCGCTCCTTTGGGGGTTTTATTCCCATGCCTACCATAGATTTACCTCCTCCGTTTCACCCGTTCCTCAGGTTGCCCGACGAGCTTTGCTCCGTCGACTTCAACTTCCTCGCCGTTAGGGCGGATGAACATGAATTTAGAGCTCGCCTTGGGTACGATCTTAGCCCTGCGGCCCTGCTCGATCACCAACATGTCACGTGTCTCGTCGACGATGGTGCCATGAGTGCCAAGCAGCGTAGAGTCCGAACTATTCGTGACCCTAGCTTCAAGCCCAATGAGCTCATGCCGCAGCACATTTTGCTTAGTTATCGGCATACGCTTCACCTATCTCGTGTCGATCATCTCAGGGGAGAAACCCATCTCCACGAGTACCCCTTTCGCTCGGGCTTTGTGGTTGCCTTGAAGCTCGATGTGACCCTCTTTCGAGGTTCCGCCGCACGCGAGCTTCGATTTCAAGCTCTTCGTCAGTTCCTTGATATCAAGTTGTTTTTCATCTATGCCTTCAATGATGGTCATGATTTTGCCGTATTTTCGCCTGATTGAATATATATTGATTCGTTGCTGTTCACGAGCGATCTCTTGGCAGACGCAAAGTTCTTTGGGCAGACCACAGACCTTGCACACCTCTGGCAGCTCTCATGCACCTCCTTTTTGTTTTTCCTTCATAATGGTGAGTATTCGAGCTATCGTACGTCGGAGTTCGCGGATTCGCGCCGGGTTTTCGAGCGAGCCTCCTGCGGCGGCTGTAGCGCGCGTTCGGGCGAGTTCGGCCCGGAGCTCTCTGATTTTTGCCTTCATCTCCTCAACGCTCAAGTCTCGAATCTCACTGGATTTGAGTATCGCCACTTTTCTCGCCTTCCTCGGGTTTAACTTCTTTTGCTTCTCCTTCTGCGGCTTTAGCTTCTTCCCCCTTCTCATTCGCCTCCACCGCTGGAACAGCTTCTGCTGGCTTGGGGGTTTCCTCGGCTGCAATTTTGATTTCGTCAGGCAGGGGGGCTTCAGGGGGCATTATCAGCACTTTTACCCCTGCTATCCCCGGCTTCAGCTTCGCAGCCGCGTAACCGTGACTAACCAATTTTTCCGCTGGTTCTCCCGCCTTGCTGAGGTAACCTTGATAGAAGCGTTGAGTACGTGTGCGTTCTCCAGCTATCCTCCCTGAGATCGTGATTTCGGCGCCTCTGGCACCAGCGTTCATTACCCTCCGCAGCGCAGTGTGCCCAACCCGCCTCGCGCTTATCCCACGCTCGAGGGCGAACGCGATTCGCTTCGCCATAATAGGGGCGCAGAGCTCAGGCTTCCTGAGCTCGACGACTTCTACCTGCGGATTCTCCAACTCAAATTTTTGGGAGAGCTCATCAGTGAGGTGCCTTATGCTCTTTCCCTTACGCCCGATTACCATCCCGGGCCGCTCGACATAGAGTGCGACCCGCGTGCCAGTTGGGATTCGCCTGACGTCTGCCCCACCGTACCCCGCCCGCTCAAGCTCTCGCGTCAAGAACTCGTCGAGCTCCATACGTTTTAAACCGAGCTTAATGAAGGTGCGCTCCACGGGCACTAGGTTGCCTCCTTGAGGATTATCTCCACATTAGTCAGCGGCTTGTTGAAAGGGGTGGCTCGAGCGAAAGCGCGGGGCAGAAATCCAGGGATTGTGATTCCCTTGTGGGCGCTCGCGTGTACGACTTTGAGCTTCTCCGCGTCGAGCCCTTTGTACGTTGCGTTGGCCTCAGCATTCTCCAAAACCCTTAAAATCGCGCTCGCCGTTTTAACCGGGAACTGTCCGCTTCCTCCCGCTCCCCGCCTGTGCGCGAGCTTCTTTCGATGACGCTTGAACGGGACGGGCTTTTTCTTATCAACAACCGCTTGCAAATACTCCTTGGCCGTAGCTAGTTTCATGCCTTTGATTGCCCTGCAGACCTCCATCGCGTGCTTGGGTGAGACCCGCATTTCTCTGCCGAAAGCTCTCGCGCATGGTTCATCCACTTTTGTAGAATAACCGAATTTAGGCATCGCATCACTTCAGCGGGATGTACAACGAGCTGCGGGTCGCGCCTAGCCCCGGCGTTCCATGGGTAACCTTCTTGCGCGTTTGTGAGAACTCGCCGAGACGGTGGCCGATCATCTCCGGCTTCACCTCGATCATGACGAACTCCTTTCCATTGTGGATAGCGAACTTCAGGCCAACCATCTCTGGTAGGATCACCATCTCTCTGCAGTGGGTTCGGATGGGGACCTCTATTTTTTCTGCTTTTCGCGCCTTTCTAATGCGTTCGATCAATTTCTTCTCTCGAAGCGTGAGACCGCGGGCGAGCGAGCGCCGCTGGCGCGCTGGTAGGAGCTTCGCGAAATCGTCGAGCGGGAGCTTCTGGAGCTCCTCAATCGAATAATTCCTAAACGTAAACTTCTTCGGCATGTGCTTACCTCTTACCCGTTCTCTTGGCCGCTATTAACCCCACCTTTTGCCCGGGCGGCGCACCCCGTCTCACGGTTTTCGGTCTGCCTGCGTGCTTGCCCCTGCCCCCCCCGAAGGGGTGGTCGACTACATTCATCGCGACGCCCCGCACGTGAGGGTATGGCTTCCCTCGCGCGAGCATGGCGTGATAGCGCTTTCCAGCCTTGACGAACGGTTTCTCTAGACGCCCGCCGCCAGCGACGACCCCTACGGTGGCTCGGCAACGTGGGTTGAAATCCCTAATTTCTCCTGAAGGGAGCTGGACTGTCGCACGGCCAATGTCGTGGGCAATCAGAATACCATGGGTGCCGGAGGCGCGAACAAAGCGTCCTCCATCCCCCGGTCTTGATTCGATGTTGTGAAGGGGGGTACCCTCCGGAATCTCGGCAAGTGAAAGCGTGTTGCCCAGCTTGATAGGGGCTGAGATACCGCACGTTATTTTATCTCCCACTTTTAACCCCTCAGGCGCGAGTACCAAACGCTCCTCTTTATCACCGTACCTTATCCTAGCCACCGGGGCGCTCCTGCCAGAATCATGCAGGAGGTCAATCACGACTGCTTCAGCCTCTTTTTCGGCTGGAGGAAGCTTAACCTCACCAAGCTTTCGCCAGGACTTTGCACGGTAGGTGGGCGCCCCTTTGCCGAGCCTTTGAGCTCTTATTCGCTTTCCCATCAGATCATCCCCAGTTTCGAGGCTATCTCGTCCGCCATAAATTCAGGCGCGAGCTTCACATAAGCACGTTTTCGCCCGTCTGGGATTACCTCTATTTTCACACTATCGACTTTCACTTCAAAAAGCAGCTCGATCGCGCGCTTCACGTCCGATCGGG
>CAZESD010000039.1:0-8141 GCA_964514945.1 Hadarchaeota archaeon (SeqCode) | reverse complement strand
CATTCATCTGCTCGCTCGCGGTCGGGGTGATTCGCTACGGCAAGATGTTAAAAGGTCTAACTTTCGCCTTGCCCTTTATGATAGTTTCGGCAATCGTCTTCTTTGTTGCCCAGAATATCATTGGGGGCATTGCGCCAGTTTAGCGTTCCATGCCGAGTTCCTGTAGGTCCTTATAGAGCGTATCACGCGAAACGCCGAAGCTCTTGGCTACTTGTGCAAGGTTAATCGCTTTCGGGTCATTGCCGAGTAATCGAAGTATCACCGCTAGGCGTTCTCTACGTTCACCCAAATCGAGCTTCTTAACTTTTTTGGGCATCTCTTCATTCACCGCGACGATGAGCGTGGCATAGGTACGCTTTGTTAAAGGGGGAGTGATGAACTTCAGGTAAAACCCGACGATCTCCCCGCGTAGTTTTACTAACCGTGCATTTATTTTATCTTGGGCACGACGAAGAGCAACCGCTTCACTACCGCCGACTTCATTCACCCAAAGGATGCATTTTGGCCTGACATCACTTTCGTCTATCACCAAAGCTATGCGCGCAATTCCCCCAGTCAAACCTGAGCTGACGCTCGCCTCCATCCGGGTTATGCATCCCTGCATTTTCGCAAGCTTCTCGTTAAGTTCAGCTGTGGCTCGCTTAAGAGCATTTCGCACGTTTGTAGCTCTCCTGACGCAGCTCAGAACTTGCAAGTTTATCAAAATAAGTTGGACGATAGGTGTTTTTAAGGGTTTGTCTACAAAAATGTCGAGTTTTTCTCAGAAATGTGGGGGCATCTTTATAACCCAAATTTAAGAAGATTCCCATAAAGAGGTGAAAAAAAATGAGGTTGTCTAAAAAGGGTCAAGGCGCTACAGAGTACCTGTTGATGCTTGCTGCAGTGTTGGTCATCGTTGCAATTGCAGTTTACTACGTTACAGCGGGGGGGGCAGCTAAACCAAATATACAGTTAACCGCAGTAGTTGATGGTACAAGCATCAAATTGGTAGCTACAGGTGGAACTGATACATGCCCGGCTAATGATTGGAAATATGCTGTTTATTTAGAAAACGAGAACCCCACATGGGATAATAAAGCTGCCACGCTGTCTTCTACAACAGATATGGTTTTGGAGAGTAATCTGCTAGCGGGAACATACAAAGTGAGGGTGCAGCATATACCAACAGGGCAGTACTTCGTTGATACGACCAAAACAATAGCGTAACAGTAGCGTCTTAAAAGTTAAAGTTTTTTCCTTTTTTTCTTTTTTTATTTTTAGATATTTAGTACATAAATCGGGAAAATGGTTAAATTTAACATCTATGAATGCCAATATTTTTATTGGTGGCAAAGTGGAAGAACGTTCACAAGGGGCAACCGAGTACTTGTTGATGCTCGGCGCAGTGCTGGTGCTCGTGGCCGGTATAGTTGCTTCTATTTTCATCACCTCTCAAACCTTAGGTTCAAACGTTAGTGGCCAAATCGATAACGTGATGGAGAACGTCGTCATCCCAAGCCTCGTTGGGACACTTTTCTAAACAGGGATCTAATAGGTAAGTGAATCAATCAAAAGAAAAGGGGCATACTTGTAGAGTGGATGGGTTTTCTTGAGCCGTTCACGTGTGAAGCTTCCCGCATTTTTAGTATTTCATCGATGTTGCGGGTTACTCGGACTTCCCCAAGATCGCTCTTACCTTTGCCCCTCGGAGCCCCAGCATCGGCCGCTCCACGCTGATTTTTACCAAGTCCCCTCTCTTGATTTTGGCGAAGCTCTCCACCACGTACAGGCCCGACTTCACGTTGCTGCAGATGTCGTAGCTTACTCTGACCACCGCCCGCTTGCCCCGAAATTCTTCAACCGTGCCGTAGGTGAAGTTTCGGCCGTATTTGAGCCTGAATGCCGCAAATGCCACGAACACGAATCCCATCGCTGCCAACGGGGGAATGAGTGCTAGGTGGAGTGCCTCGATTGAGAACTCGATAGGGGAGTGTCGGAATACCAGCACAAAGACCCAGGCGATGGCCACACACATGATCACGAAGCTTCGGTAGGCGGGATAGTCTCGCTTGAATGCATGCTTAAGCTGGGTTGCCGTCAAGTAGACTAGGTAAGCACTCAACGCAAGAAGCAGGGAGGTGAAGATAAAAATTTCTGCAGGCAACAACGCGATGTAGATTACCGCAGCCACGAAGAGCGAGAGAATCGCCAGCTGCGCCTTGAGCATCACGTACTCGGGCCATCCCGCGTGGCGCCGCTCGAAGAAACCCTTAAGGGTGTAAGGAATCCCGGGTTTAAGTTTCGGAGCGGACTTTCTCTTTACTTTCGGCACTTTCCGCTTCAGCTTGCTTGGGAGCTTCCACGTACCCAAGACCGCATCGCCAACCTTGCGGAAGAAATCGGTCACTTTGGAACCTTTTCTTGCCATTTTTCCACCAAAAACATTGACCTCTTCTGCCTCACCCTAGCTCCACCGTCGACAAGTACTGCGCTGCGCCCCTCGGGTCTCTGACGTAAACAGAAACAATAAGTTGTACAACTCCATCCACCTCTTTGTTCTCCCCGATACTAGGGCTACCGGCAGTCACATCGTCCCAGAGCTTCTGGTCGGAAGAATAATAGATGTCCGAATGCCGGACACCGCCGTAGCCCTCGAGAGTTATCCGCAACTTTCCACTGAGTTTTTCAACAAACAAAACGGGCTCCTCATAGTCTGGCTCGCCCAAGCCCCACTCCCCTTCATCTAAATCTTCAAAGCGATAGTACCAATTTTCATCGGGAGCATTTTCCTCGACCAAGCAATATTTGGTCCCCGGGGTATGAATCGATCCCGTCTCTTTTACATTTTCCCACAACATCCATGTGGGCGTGAAGTCCACAAGCAATCCCGTGGCCGCGCGATAATTTTCTGCGAGCTTGTTGAGTAAAATAGCAGTGTTTTCATACAGTAGGTTTGCATCCCATAAGTTCTTGATTATCCGTTCGGCGTCCCTCCCTGTATAAAACACCTTGTCAGCGGAGGCCTGCAGCGCAGTTGCTTCTCCACCCATCTCGACGATTGTAAAACAAGAGGCCACAAGCAGCATAGCCGGTAGTACGAGCAGCAGCGCGGTCCCGCTCAGAACGAACCCACGTTGGTCTTGGCGCATTCTCATATCCCTCCCCCCCGCCACACGTAAAGGGTAATAGAATCGAACACGTTTTCAGACGGAAATTGTGAAACACGAGTTGCAACGGCGATATCCTCGGCGTTTATAAAATTGCTATACCACTCAGCGTGATTCTCAACGCTCGGGTAAACATTATCTAGCCGAGGATTACTTTCGTTTCCTATTAGAAACCTAAACTGTATTTCACTTGGCAAGATTTTTCGTAGCTCATTTTCGGCAAATTCCTCAGCCCAAGAGTTTTCCCCCTCAACGAGCGAGTTTATGATGTTGTCCAGCGTGCCCGAAAGCTGCATCACCTCGAGCGCATCGTTAGCATGACGTTCCAAGCGCAGGTATCCGTGCTGCCCATAGATGAGCCCAGGGCTGCTCACGTGAACTACCCCTGCCATCACAATCATCACAACTAGCATCGCCAGCGTCGCGTCGAGGCTGAATATGAATCCTCTTTGGTCCTTTCGGAGACTCATTGCCCTACCTCCACAGCTTCACCTCGAGTGTCGCAGGCTTGGGGGCCAATGCCAATATGGCGTTTTCAGGCTGCGAGCATGCGGGAACCGCCACGAGGTAAATTATCGCCCATGTGTTTGGCCTGCCCTCGGAAACTACTGTTATCGTGTTGTATGCGTTCTCCACAAGATATTCATCCATCCCCCCGTGCTCACCCGGCCAGATATCTCCCTCCGGCTGATAAGGGGGGGTGAATTTGTATGTGCGTGGTGGTGTGTTTATATAAATCTCTACAGGGAGCCCTGTTCTCCCGATCGTCAAAAGAATTACATACCAATCAAACGCTTGGAGTTCTCCAGGGCATATCCAAAAATTCTCCGTACCAAAAACTGTTCGCCCTCCGTTCTCATTCCAAAGCTGTCCACTAGAGTACCTGTCCTCCCCATAATTTGCGATTACGGAGCGTCTCACCACGACAACTTCTAGAGAGTTCTCTGAACTTGAATTCTCGGTTTCATCCCTCGGCCAGATGCGCCACATCTCATCACCGCTCTCGTTAAATATCGCAACCTCAAATTTCTCAGACCCACCGAAGAGTCCCTTTACAGCCTGCACCGCGCCTTCCCACGCTGGATTATCCCAATTGTCCAATATGCACGCGAGCCCTCCAACCTTTCCGAATGAGATATGGTTGATGGGTCCAAGACTCAACCCAAGGGTTTCGACGGTCGGCACATTCTTATCCCAATTTTCTTGTATACCCCGAGTCTTCACGAGCACGTCTGCAGCATCATTTGCCGTGCGCTCGAGCGAATACCGGAGCGAGTATTCCTCAGCCTGCCTGCGCGCCTGCTCAAGCGCCAGCCCGGAGTAGCTCACCACGAGCACCATCAGAGTAAGCGCAAAGAACATGTCGAGAGTGAAAATTTGTCCTCGCTCTTTCATTTAGTCACCCTCGTTACCTCCACCGCCACATCATAGGTGTAGTAGCTAGTCTTGACAGGTTCTGCAGTTTCTGGAAGGAAACCGACGATGGCATTGTAAATGTGCTTGAGTGCCCCCATCCTGATGTTGTCTGAGATGGTCTGGTTATCAGGTGGTGGCCCGCCCCTCACGGTGACATGAATCGTTATGGTGCCCGCGTCGAAGTCGAGCTGTTTGATATCAATTGCACACCCGTACTCGATGTCCAAGGCGGCAATCTCATTTTCCGCTCCAGCACGAACTGCCGACATCACGACTGCCGTCTCGTTGCTTCCGGCACCCGAATATAGGAGCGATGCAACCGCCACGAGGATTGCCCCGACAAGAATCAACATCTCCGCGCTGGATTGGCCCTTCATGCGTTCGTGACCTCCATGTTGTTGCCCACCCAATGCACCAGAATTGTATTTTTCAAATTTTCCTGCCCCAGCACGAAATTCTCAACGTTTTTGCAGACGACTACCACACTGACAGCCCCCCAAGCCGAATTTTCCACTAAGATTTGCCGCGTGGTGTTGTCGAAACTAATTTGGTAAAAGTAGCTTCCAATTTTTGAAGGCAGGTCCACGCAAAGCTCGAAGTTCGACCCATTCGCATACACGGTATTTATCGCCGCAGCGAGCTTTTCACCGATGATTCTGGCCTCCAACCTAGCGCCCATCAGTCCAGCGGCTTGATTTCGCCCTTCGTAAATGTTTAAAAATGATGCTGAAATCATCAGGAGGAGAGTAACCGCGAACACCGCGTCAATCGAGAAAAATCCTCGCTCGCGAAGTCCCATCGTCAGCCCTCCACCGGCTTAATGTTTATTATGATTTTGTAGTTGTCCTGAGTGAGACTATTGTTGACACTCGACCACTCGACAATTGCCGTGTAGGCTCCAGCCGAGAGGTTTTGTAGGGAACCGTCAAACCCGTACCTGAGATTACTTTGGACATTTTGGGTCCCGCTCGAGATCTCTAGGCTGATCGTGAGCTTGTTCTCCGTGAGCTGCAAGTTCCAGCTACGGTCCATGGGGAAACTCACGCTTTTCACAGCCCCCTTTCCATTGCTGTACACGGAGTTTATCGCCCCAGCAATTGCATCGGCGGCGGATTTAGCTTGGGAAAGATATAAGGTATCTCTTCCAGCCTCCTGTGCAGGGTTTATCATCTGCCCGAACGTGACCGTAGCGAATATCACCAACACGGCCGAAAAGATGAGCAAGTATTCGACGGCTGCTTGCCCTCGCATCAAGCCACCTCGATATCGGAGATTACAATGTACCTCAGGCCACCCCTGTACTCGTATGTGAAAGTCGTCCGATGGAGACCAGAGCCAACCTTGAAGTTTTCATCTCCAACGATCACACAGTTTTCATTATTCTCGCTCGACAGAAGGGTCTCAAGCAGTATGATCGCCTCGCGTTTGTTGTCCCACTCGCCGTTTCCATCTAGGTCAAGCCAGATTTGAACATCCATGCGATTGTCGGGGGCGACATCGTTATCGGTGGTGTCTATCCCATCGACGTTCACATCCGCGTATATTTTTACTACCCCTTTCGGCAACCAGTACTCAACCGTCTGTTTTGAACCAACGCCTGCGGCATAAACAGTGTTAAGAGCATTTGCTATTGTGTTCGCGGCCTCGCGCGCATCCGCAAGCTTTGAGGTTTTCTCGGCGTCGGCGCGCGCCTGATTATACATCGGCATCGTGACTGTGGCGAGGATTATAAGCAATCCCGAGACCACGACGATAAACTCGATGCTAAGCTGGCCCCTCACTTTGACCACGTTGAAAATTTTGCCGCGCCAGTATTAACTTTTCTCTTGGCGTCCCTCAAAAATCACGAAATCAACTAGTTTTGCTCAGGTGGCTCGATCAAACAGCAGATTTTAAGTTACTTGGGCAAATGAATATCGGGTTTCATGGCGCGCATCATAGTGTTTGCATCCGGAAAAGGTGGGACTGGGAAGACCACCGTGGTTGCAAACTTAGGTACGGCACTCGCACAACTCGGTAAAAAGACCATCGTCCTAGACGCCGACGTGACCATGGCGAACTTAGGGCTGATACTCGGTCTTGAAGGAAAAAAAATAACGTTGCACGAGGTGCTCTCGGGTAAGAAAAAAGCCAAGCAAGCGGTTTACGAAAGCCCGGCTGGTCTGAAGGTCGTGCCATGTGGGATGTCGCTGGAAGGGGTCCAAAAGGTCAAGCTCAAACGGTTAAAAAAAGTAGTTTCGGAACTCGCCGATAATGCAGATTTCTTGCTCGTTGATAGCCCATCTGGGATAGGGCATGATTCAATAACCGCGCTGGCCGTTGCTCGAGAGGCCATCATTGTGGCAAATCCAGATTTTGCCTCTGTTTTAGAGGCCATGAAGATAAAACGTGTTGCGGAGCGCCTTCATGTAAGACCAGCTGGGTTGATAATCAACCGCGCAAGCGGGGAGCGCACAGATCTCCCTCAAAGGGAAATAAAGTCCATCTTGGAGCTGCATGTGCTTGGAGCTGTTCCTGAGGATACTGAGGTCAAGCGTGCAGCGGCCCTCGGTGAAGCTGTGGTCGTGCGTTCGCCGAGAGCACCAGCCGCGAAAGCGTTCAAAAAATTAGCCGCAACACTTCTCAAATCAGAGGCCGCGCACGGCGAGAGTAGTGAAGCCACAGCATAAACTCTAGGATACCCATGTCCGAGTTCCAAAAGATAGTTTTCCTTGCGACGCGATTCGATAACCTTTAAATTTAGGCGGATAACGATAAGTTATGCCCAAAAAGCGCTCAAAAGTTAAAAGTGCGGTGGCTATAAAGCGGGAGCTGGAAACGACGGAGCGAGAGCTTCATCACATCACAGAGTTCCAGTGGATCTACGCAAAGCGGATGTTAAAATTTGGCTTTGCTTCCTGGATCTTCGGGTTGGTCTTGTTTTTCCTGATTTTGGTCATCCGTGGTTTAGAATTTCTCGGTAGATTATCCCTAGCGTACCCCCTCTTGATAATTGCTATTGCGGTACCGATTTTGATAACGGCTTTCTCCGTGCATAAGTTTAACGCGAAAATCAAGCGTTTGGAGCGCGTCCGAAAGCTGCTGCTGACAGAGTATGAAGAGGCAATTCTGAAGCGTGCCAGTGCTCTTATTAATAAAAAGTGATCATGCAGTGGATTTCTCAGTTCTCATTTCCACGAGCTTTTTGGCTAATGCCTTGATAGCCTTTGAAGCGGGTGAATTTGGGCTTGCGTCGACCGCGATTTTTCCTAAGTTGAAAGATTTCTTGATGTTTACATCCTCGGGTACCTCCGCGAGCACTGGCAGGTTGAGTAGATGTCCGATTTCCGAGCTCGTGAGCTCAAACTCCTCTCGAAGCGCGCGATTGACGATGACACCGATGGGCTTCAAACCCAAAAATTCCGCTATCAAGCGGGTCTTCATCATGTTTAAAGCTGCCGCAATTTCGGGGAGGGTGACCAACAACATTTCCCGTCCCGCGCGGAACGCCGCAACCGTTTCGCGTCGCAACCCTCCGGGGGCATCAATGAGCAGAAACTCTGTTTTTATCGGCAGCTCGCTCAATACCTCCGGTAAACG
>CAZESD010000038.1:0-8263 GCA_964514945.1 Hadarchaeota archaeon (SeqCode) | reverse complement strand
CGTATTAGGATGTTACGTTTGGCTAGAAATTCACATATTTGGAATGCATTTGTTTTCAAATGTGATACATCAACCATGAGGAAGTTGGCATCCGATGGCAACACGCGCATCCCAAGGTTTGATAGCTCACAGCACAAATAAGCGCGCTCCTTCCGCACCTTAGTGACTACTTTACGTAGATATCGCTTATCGCGCAGCGCCTCAATCGCCGCGGCTTGCGCTAGAGTGTTTATGCTAAAGGGCGCACGAATCATCTCGAGTATTTCTATCAATTTTGGATCTCCCACAGCATACCCGACGCGCAGGCCAGCGAGTCCAAACGCTTTAGAAAACGTTCGCAGCACCAGTAGATTCTCTTTTTTCGGGGCTTGTTTTGCTATAGAATAACCAGCAAACTCAACGTATGCCTCGTCCACAACAACCAACTTTCCCATCTCGAGCAGCTCATTTAACCCTTGAATGCTTATGCTGTTTCCAGTAGGATTATTTGGTCTGCCCATGAAAGCCAATTTTACGGCGCCCATCTCACGTGCAAGTTCTACAGTCCGCCATTCGAAATTTGGTAGTTCAATGAACTTTGGCGTCCCGCCATTTATGCGACAAGCAATTTCATACATACTGAAAGTCGGCAGGGGAATTAATGCCTCATCCCCAGGGTCGACGAAAGCTTTACAAATTAAATCGAAGATTTCATCTGAACCATTTCCGACCGCCACACATTCCCGCTCAACGCCAATGTAGCGGCTTATCGCCAGCTTAAGCTTTGAAGCCCGAGGGTCTGGATACGATCCGATACGCGCTGACGATCGTTCAAGTGCCCGGAATACGCGTGGCGAAGGGCCGTAAGGACTCTCGTTAGAGGCGAGGTTAATGGCCTTTCCCACCTCGATGGCGTATTTGCGGGCAAACGGGTAAGAAATCCGCGAGCTTAGCATCTCGTTGACTCGTTTCGAGATCATATTTTGCCCCCATAGAGCTGTTTGCTCATGAGATAGCGTTTCCACATGGAGTTCCATCTAAAGGTGAACTTACCTTGTGCGCCAAGTCGCTCAAGCGCCCCTTTTGCTTCAGTAAACTTCTCCATACATTTCCCGCTTAAACTGGCGTATTTTCGTATATAAATTTTACTAATTCAAGCTAAAAGGAAAAATTATTTCCAAAGCACCGAAATATTTAAATATTATCCACTAAATACTCTATACCGAGACTCTGTAGAGGCTGAAAAAGTGAAAATTATGGAACTCGACAAAATCGACCGAAAGTTGCTCAACCTATTACAGGGAGATGCGAAAGCGTCCTACGCCAAGCTTGCCAAGCGGTTGGGCATTAGTTCCTCGGGTATCCACAAGCGCGTCAAAAAGCTCGTTGATGCGGGCATGATTCAAAAATTCGTGGCAGTGGTCGACCCGCAGGTGGTAGGCAAGAAGCTCAAAGCTTTCATGGGCATTTCGACTTCCCCCGGCACTTGTAGGGGGGTGATAGCCCGGCTGAGCCAGCGCCCCGAGGTGCTCGAGATTCACGAGGTCGCGGGGGAGCATGACCTCTTCGTGAAGTTGATTACTGACGACACCCTTAAGCTGAATGAAATCCTGCACGAGATAGACAAGATCCCGGGAGTGAGTAGTACTCGAACGCTGATTGTACTCAAGACGGAGAAGGAAACAGGTTTGATTCAGCTTTGACAGAACCACTCCAAAGAGTAGTCCTAAGGATGCTCAAGAAGCGCACATCGTCAGAACCGTTCTTCTAGGGCACTGTGTACAGGACTATTACCCAAATAAGCTCGAAGCACTTGTGTATTATCCACTCGGCCATCTTTTTTCAAGTGTTCTTCATTTGAGATCCTGAAGCCGATCCGCCAAGGGAACCGGGCCAGCCTTTAGTTTTGGCGTTAAAAATCATAAAAAAACCATGTAAATTAAGCTTAATTTTCGCTCATTTTTACAAAAACTATCATATTTACTGAAAAATCACGAAATAGAGCCCGTTCAGAGCCACAATCTTTTTATATCGCAAAGTTACATATTAACTGCATGGTTATGAAGCAAGGTAGGATGGATAACCTCACTTGTGGAGTTTTTTAACCAACTTAAAGGAATGAAGGAAGAAAATGAGAGTAAAAAAAGAAAAGTTGGAGAGAATTGAAGCTCTTTTTATAGTCGCTATTTTGGTTACGTCAGTTTTTGCGTTGAACATGCTCACAGCTGGAAGCACGACTATTGTCGCATCAGGCGCAAGTGACGACAATACGCTGTTTCTAAGAGAGGGATGGGCAATACAAACATCTGACAACGTGACAGAGAATGGTGAGGTTATATCCACTCTTAGTTTTTCTCCGAGTGGTTGGTACCCCACTACTGCTCCTACCACGATTTTAGCAGCTTTGGTCAGGAATGGCGTTTATCCTGATCCATACTATGGTACAAATATAGAATCTATTCCCGGGTATCGCGCGGGGTGGTGGGGCACTTCAGATATGCCAGCCGGCAGCCCTTTCGCGGTTCCGTGGTGGTTCCGTACCGTGTTTGAATTACCGGCCGATTATACAGGGAAGAATATTTGGTTGCACCTCCACAGCATAAACTACAAGGCAAATGTCTGGCTCAATGGACACCTGATAGCTGACTCCAGTACAATAGAGGGAGCGTACAGGTTGTTTAAGCTTGATATTACTGATTATGCATTACCCGGAGAAAATAATTGTTTGGCGTTCGAAATAATTACTCCGAAAGATGGCATGGATCTTACAATCACTTGGGTGGACTGGAATCCAACTCCTCCAGACAAAGCCGCGGGGATCTGGTATGATGTTAAGATCACCACGAGTGACTCTGTGGAAATGAGGCATCCTCACGTGATCACGGACTTGGACCTGCCTTCTCTGGATGTGGCGCATCTGACGATTTCTGCCGAATTGACCAATATGAGTGTCGGGTCGGTAAATGGAACTTTAGAAGGCACGATCGAGAATGTCAATAATCTGAGTGAGGGAGGAACCTCGGAGGGCGGACCTGGAGTCATCCAGTTTTCCAAAGCGTTTTCGCTTGCTCCGAGTGAGACTAAATTGGTAACGTATACATTAGACATTTCAAATCCCCGCTTATGGTGGCCTAACAACGTTGGCACTCAGCAGTTGTACGATCTGAAACTAGACGCTAAGGTGGATGGAGTGCTGTCAGATACTGAAAACGTTCGCTTTGGCGTCCGCGAGATCTCTTCTTGGATGAACCTTTTTGACTCTAAAAAGACCCGGGTTTTCCAAGTCAATGGCGAAAACATAGTGATAAGGGGCGGAGGATATTTGGAAGATATGATGTTGCAACCTTCGCCTGAGAGGGATGAAATAGAAGTCAAATATGCTAAACTTATGAATCTCGACGCACTTCGCATGGAGGGGATACGAGGATCAGATTACCTGTACGATTTGTGCGACAAGTACGGGATAATGACCCAGGTAGGATTGTGCTGTTGTTGCTCATGGGAGGAATGGGGCAGTTGGACCGACCACCATGCTGATATTGCTGAGTGGAGCTGGAGGGACGAAATAATTCGTTTAAGAAATCATCCTTGCGTTTTCACTTGGCTGTACGGAAGTGACTTTTATCCCCCGTCCAATATCGAAAGCAGGTACATAAGTGTTCTCGATACTTATGATGGAACAAGGCCTTACCAGTCCTCTGCGACAGATGCGTGTAGTACTATCGCTGGGTGTACAGGATATTACATGGGTCCTTGGCCCGACGTATACGCTTACGAACCGCCTTCTTGGTGGTACGGAAAACTAGAATTTAATTGTGAATGCGGTCCTAGCGGTGAACAGATAGCCCCCATAGAAAGTATGCGCAAGATGATGCCTGAAAGTGACCTATGGCCGATTAGCGATTCTTGGGATATACGTCTACACTCGAAATTTTATCCACCGATGAGAAGGGCTTTAAATTCTCGTTACGGGAAACCAACTGGAGTAGAAGAATATTGTGTAAAATCGCAGGTGTTGCAAAAAGAAGCCGTCCGTGCTATGTTCGAGGCATTTGCTAGAAATAGGTATAAAGCAGCCGGAGTTATATTCTGGCAATACAATTCTGCTTGGCCCACGCTATACTGGCAACTTTACGATTATTACCTGAGACCTAATGGTGCTTTCTACGGCGCTCAGCAGGCATGTGAGCCACTGCACGTCATGTACGCTTATGATGATGAGTCAATCTATGTTCTCAACAGTTACTACGAAAGCTTTTCAAATTTGGCGGTCAGCGCGAAGGTTTACAACTTTGACATGACAGAGAAATATTCTAACACGGCAGCAATAGATGTTGGACCGGACAGCAGCAATTTTGTCTTCACAATTCCTTCGATAGGCGGTCTAACCCCAGTCTACTTCCTAAAGCTTGAACTGAAAAACAGCTTGGGTGAATTAGTAAGTTCCAACTTTTATTGGCTATCGACCAGGGGCGATACAAGGGCTAACTTCACCGACTTGATGGATCTCCCGTCCGTGGACCTAAACGTGTCGGCTACATTAGAGAATAACGCTGGAGAGTACACCCTTCATGCAACACTGGAGAACCCAGCGAGTGATCTCGCCTTCTTTGTTAACCCCAGTGTAATTAAGGGCTCCCAAGGGTTGGAAGTGTTGCCAACTTACTGGAGTTCTAATTACTTCAGCATGATTCCGGGAGAGAATAAGGAAATAACCGCAACTTTCAGTCAAGAGGACCTAGATGGAAAAGATCCATACTTGAAAATAGAGGGATGGAATGTGGTGACGGAAGAGATCGCTCTGGTTCCGGATACAACGCCACCCACCATAGAGAATGTCGCCGCTTCATCCATAACGAACAATTCAGCAACCATCACATGGGACACGGATGAAATCTCGGACAGCTTGGTCAAGTATGGCACATCATCAGGGAGTTACACAGAGAACAAATATGATTCAGCTTATGAAAGTCACACAGCATCAAACTCATCGGTCTGACGGAAAACACGACTTACTACTACGTCGTCAAGAGCACAGACCCAAGCAACAACACTTCCGAAAGTTCTGAGCACAGCTTTAAAACACTAGCAGAGGCGCTACCGATGATGCATGTCGCCAGCATCGATATGTCACTAAAAACTCGAGGTGTTTTTACAAATGCCATAGCAACGGTGACTGTTGTCGACGCAGATAATGTTCCAGTTGAAGTTGCGACAGTGTATGGCCACTGGGAAAATGCGACCAGCGATTCCGATTCTGGACCAACCGATGGCAATGGTCAGGTAACGCTGCAGTCCGACACAGTAAAGAAAGCCCCGAGTGGGACAATGTTCACTTTCGTTGTAGACGATATCACTAAGGACGGATGGATATACGACCCCAACGCAAACGTCGAGAATAGTGACAGTATAACGGTACCATAGTGGCGTAAAAATAAAGTAATGGGGGCAGAACGCAGCCCCCCATTATTTTCTTTTTTTGATTTTAACGGTTCCCCAAATGATTGGTCTTGGGTTGGCGCAGCTGTTCTATATGGGAGATTTATGGAGCTTTAGCTACCAAACTCGCGTGCGATCTGCTCAAGCGTAGCTGTGAATCGTTCGATCTCCTGCTCCAGATTGTAATAGTGCAACGATGCGCGCACGATTCCATCAACGCCTAGGTGGCGCATGGTCGGCTGAGCGCAGTGATGCCCGGAGCGAACTGCTATTTGAGCGAGTTCGTCCAGCATCGATGCAACATCGTGGTGTCCCAAACCGCTGATGTTGAAACTCACGACACCTCCCCGTTGCTCGACGTTGTGGGGGCCATAAACCTCGACGTGCTCGATATCAGCGATCTTCAGCATTTGCTCGGTCAGCTTCCGCTCGCGTTCGGCGATTCGCTCGATATCTATTTCAAGCACGTACTCGCACGCCCGACCCAATCCAATGATGCCCGGGATGTTGGGGGTCCCTGCGTCGAAAATTTGGGGCGGTTTGATTAAATCGTATTTGTGTTCCTCAACCTGCTTGACGACGCCCCCTCCGACCAAGAGCGGTTCGAACTCAGCTAGAAGATCTTCACGAGCATAGAGGAAGCCGGTGCCTTGAGGCCCCAGTAGTCCCTTGTGCCCAGGCGCGACTAAGAAATCACACCCTAACTTTCGAACGTCGAGGGGCATGTGACCAACCGATTGGGCGGCATCGACGAGGGAAAGTACATCACGTTCTTGGGCAAGCTTGCAGATCTCCTCCACCGGCTGGACGCTTCCGACTACGTTTGAAACATGATGGGTAGTAATAATGCGAGTTTTGTCATCGATTGCCGCATCGATTGCAGCTGGGTCGATCAAACACTCTCGCGATACTGGGACGAGTTTAAGCGTTACTCCCTGACGTTCGAGGCGCTGCCAGGGAAGTAGATTTGAGTGGTGCTCGAGCACCGTTGTCACAACCTTGTCTCCTTTTTGCAGCTTCAGACCCTGAGCGACGATGTTTATTGCCTCGGTCGTGTTCTTTGTGTAAGCGATTTCCTCGGGCTTTGCGTTGATCACCTTGGCTATTTTCTCGCGGGTTGTTTCAAATTCCACGGTTGCCCGCTTGGCTGCGCTGTATAATCCTCTCCCAACGTTTGCGCTGTACTCGCAGAAGTACTCGAGCATTGCGTCGAGAACGGGTTTGGGTGTGGGTGTTGTTGCAGCATTGTCCAAATAGATGATACCCGTGCGCAGGAAAGGGATCTCCGCCCGAACTTCCTCAACGCTTTTTGCCATGTGTACGCCTCTTAGCTGGTTCCACGTGCACGACTACCGAGGTTAAGTTGGCTATTCTTGTTTTTAAATTGCGCTCAACTTGTGTCGCTACTTCGTGCGCTTTATCGACGTTCATCTTTGGGTCGACGTAGATGTGCACATCTGCGAATATGCGGGATCCCACCCTGCGGGCACGGCATCGGTGGCATCCCAGCACGCCTGGTACACCCATGCTAATCCGATTTATTTCGGCCAAAACTTCCGGACTTGGACTCGCTTCCATTAGAATATTTAGCGCATTAAGCCCAATGCCGAACCCCATCCGGAGGATGAGCACGGATATCACCAGTGCAACAAAGGGATCCGCCCACGCGTGTCCCAGACTAACCGTCACAAGTCCCAATATGACAGCTGCTGAGGAAAAGGCGTCGGTGAGCGTATGATAGCCATCCGCGACTAGTGATATGCTGTGGGCCTGTCTGCCCGTGCGGATTTGGTATCTCGCCAAGGCGCTGAAAATCACTAGGGTCAGACCAGCTAACAAGAAGAGTTCGGGCGTTGCATTGATGACCGACCCCAGGTGAATTTTTTCTATTGCCATATACGCCACCCGCACGCCGGCGAAGATGAGCAAAGTCGCTAGCAGGATTGAAACCAAAGTTTCCGCTTGGGCGTGACCGTAGGGATGTTCCTGATCCGCCGGACGTTTGGAGATGCGTCTCCCGGTGAAGACGCCTACTGAGGTAGCTGTATCAGAGAGCGCATCTATACCAGCAGCGATAAAAGCGAGGCTCCCGAAGAGGATGGCTGCCCAAACTTCTAAAATTCCCAACACCACAGTTACGCCGGCTGAAACTACCGCTGCTCGCTCGACTGGGTCCCTTAACATTTTGACGCCTTTTAAACGTGGTCGCAAAACCTAAAAGAGTAACCAGCCATATGGAAAATCACAGCAATCGGGTCAAACCGATGACTTGAACGTTGCCAACACCCGGCAGGCTAGCGAGTTTCTGCTCGAGCGGCTCAGTCCCACCGGCCGCGTCCGGAATAATCACGATGACTCGAAGCGCTTCGAGTCCAAAGGCAATCGGCTCGCGGGAGATCGAGTGGACCTTAACGTGCTCCTTTATCGCGGCCTCAAGGCGATCTAGATTAACTTCCGGGTTCTCCGGCATCAACCTAAGAGTAACCGCTACATCCGCCACCTTAACACCTCAGGGTCCCGTGAAGCCGCAGCTCGGGCAGCGGTAGAAGTTGCTTAAACGTCGACATTTCGAGCAGCGCCAGATTTCGACGGAGCCGCAACTAGGGCATGGAAAACGCGTTGCCCGCTCACCCTGGGCTATTTCGCGATTGCATGAGGTACATACCGCTACCATATTGAACCCCATCCATTTTTGTCGAACCAGTTTTAACGCTTTTGCTTGCCACTGCGGCGTGACGTTTTATTTGAACACCCACGTATGTCTAAATGGGCCCGTAGTCTAGCCTGGATAGTGCGCCAAGCACCCGGAGAGGACACAAGCCTGCGGAGCTTGCGGCTCGGGTTC
>CAZESD010000037.1:0-8536 GCA_964514945.1 Hadarchaeota archaeon (SeqCode) | reverse complement strand
CCATGGCGAAGTCCCTGAACCTCGCCCCGAAGGAGAAGGTGAAGATGAAGCTGACGGGGCAGGGCATCTCCATCACGAAGAGCAAGAGATCAACTGCCGTTCGTGGCGGGTAGTTGACTCGGTCAACCCAACTTATCATTTTTGAGATAATGTCGATTAAACGTCTGTGGACACTCTGAGGCTCTCCAGAGTTAAACAGGTTAATAATCATTACCGTCTATATTCCCAGTGAAAACGAGTGGAGCGATTTTAGGGAGAGGAGAAAATGAAGGCGGGAATTTGCCCGATCTGCGGCAGCAAGATGGTAGACAGGAGCGTTGACGTAGTTGATACCATCAATGGGAAGTTGGTCATCATCCGAGGCATCTCTGCGGAGGTCTGTGTGCGGTGCGGTGAGAGGCTGTACTCCCAAGGCGAGCTCAAGAAGATGGAAAAATTGCGGGGGAAAATTCAGGATAATTCGGTGCAGCCTGTTACTGTAGAGGAAGTTGCGGTTTTCGCCGTTTAGGGTATCTCCGTTTGATTTCCCCTGATAGTCTTTTTGATGTAGGATAAGGATAAACATCGGGCAAATGATAAGTGGCATCGCAGGTGAAGTTCGCAGACGGGAGGGTGAAGAGGGCCTACTACTCCTTGGAAAAGGGCGATGCGTGGTACCATTGACATGTTCCTTAAGAGCATTATTGAAACAGCGAAGCTTTGCCGCGATCCGTGAGGGTCAAGGCGAGGCGCTCTTTCTCCAAGCGTTTTGAAACTTTTCCTTCCTTCACCAGTTTCCCAACCCTGTTTCTTATAGTGTATTCGGGAAAGTCCACCAGCTTACGGATTTCCCCGATGCTCGCAGCGCCGTATGCCAGTGCCTGCAGGATGCTAACATCAATACAGTGGCGAAGCAGTTGCATGTGGATGGGAACGGCGATTCCTTCCCTCTGCTGCAAGATCTCGATGTTGTCAAGAATTGTGAAACAGAAATGTTTTTTGACTGCTTCCTCTTCCTTGAAATACGTCCTTAAAATTTCATCCCACTGGAGGCTTCCTCCAAGCCTTAAAATCGTCGCCATGTCTTCTACATCGCCCTCGCGTTCGGTGATCGACTTCAGCAAGAAGATGTCCTCTAAGCTCAAAAGGTGTAAAACTAGTCTCCCGAACACCATCGCTTTCGTCCGCGCTTTCATCTCCTCAGTCAGAAAGAAGGCATTGCAAATAACTTTGGTGAACAGGTCAAACCTCGGCAGATTTTTGGAAACGTAAATGCCGCTCGGGTTGAGTTTTTTGTCGCTGGGCGTCATCCGCGCCCTAGTCAATGGCCCGAAACCCAAAGCGAGCAGGGCATCCTTCAGCGTTAAGAAATTCTCTTCGCTCTCCACCACGATGTCCAGATCCTTCGTCGCTTTTTTCAGCCCTCGCAGGAGCAGGTTTGCACCTCCGAACAAATACGCGTGGATGGTTGATTCCAGCCTCTCTCCAAGTGTTTTCAACACCATGGTCGTCTTTTCTGCTTCGGGCGGGAGCGAAACTCGAATCCCGTAGAGAACAGCTTTTTCGACGAACTCATCCCACGGCAAAAACCTCTCCGGCTCGTGCACGGGCATTCCCTTGACGTAGCTCTGGAGATCTGTCCATAGCGGGGAAACTTCGAATCTCTTCGCCAGCGACTTGACGTTCATCGGGTCGATTCTGTTGAGGTTCTTCATGTAGAAAACGGCGCACATGGTTCTCTCGGCTTTCCCCTCGGCAAGTCTCAGTGCGTGCACCAAGACCTCTTCGATGGACACCTCATGTTCTGGCTCGACATAGTAATCGTGTGGCGAGGCGTAATCGATCCCGTGCCGCGCGAACAGCGAGAACGCCGTCCTGCCACCCCGTGCGGGCCTGCCAGCTGGGACCTTCTTGAGCTTAAAACCGTCCGAATGGATCAGGATCGCGTGCGGCTCTGCTTCCGTCGTCTCCCGCTCCATCGCCAGCAGCTCGGAAAAAGCCCTCAGGTCGGGGTCGTCCGCTAGGGAATAAAGGTCGTCGCGCCTGCGTGCGGCTCCTATCGCCATGAGCTGCCTCAGGGCTTGGTAGACTGTGGACTGGGCGAGCCCGGTCCTGCGCTGGATCTCCCCTGCGTCCGAAACCTTGGTGAGGACGGGCAACAACCGATCGCCCGAACCGCCCAGGAGCGCCTCAAGATCGTATCTATCTGCGAGTTTTCTCAGCAGGCTCGTCTTGACGTTCGAAGCCAGTGCAACCCGTCTCCCGACCTTTTCACAGTACCCGTCCCCCACGAGTTCCCTCGCTATCGCCGCTGTCCTGGGGTAGCTCAGCCCCACGTTTGACGCGAGTTCGCGGATGGTGAGGGAACCGCTCCTCAGCAGTTTCAACGCCCCGATCGTGCTGAACTCCATTTTTCCACTATTTATTACATTGAAACAATAATAGTATTTAAAGTATATCGTTATAGCATAATAAAAAGTCAACATTAACAACGGGAGAAATTCCCACGCCAAAACCTATTCAACCCGCCACCAGTTACTCATGATAAAGAAGCCGTGCCCCAACGACAAAGCTTGAGGCGGAGGGTGAAAACATAAGTGAATCAATGTTGGAGGATGCCCTCAGAAGAAGATAAGGTGCGTGGGCAGGCGGATCTCGAAGCCCAAGCTGATTCAGTGGACTTCGCGGCACCGGGTGATGGAGATCTTTGTCGAGGGGCGGCCGGCACTCGCTGAAGCGGTGAGGACATGGCGGGTGCTGAGGGGTTAACTGATTCACCGTGCACTCCTTTGGAGCATCGAGAAGGGCGAGAAATAGCCGTTTCGAGTCCCCACCTGCAGGAGACCCCTGTCAGAGAAGCAAGTCCTGGAGGGGGATGGTGGTCTGCTCAAACTGCGAGCGGGCCGGGCACCACCTGTGTGCGGGCTGCCACGAGCCGCTGAGCGAGGAGGAGATCTCGGAGGGGGCAGGTGAAGCGATGGGATTCATGGACAAAATCAAGGGGGCATTCAAGACCTCAGGACAACCGGGGAAGTCAAGGGAAGGACCACCCGAGCGGCCCGAGGAAAAGGTCCATCGCTGCATAACGTGCGGGCGGAGGATCTCCGAGAGGGAGCACGAGGATAACGCCGGACAGTGCGACAACTGTGTCCTGGAGGATACTGGGACGGCTATGATTTATGATCTAGAGGAGTGACCACCGATAATCTCGCACCCCTGCAGAAAACCCCTGTCCGAAGCTTGCAAGGGCCACGCGCAACTACAACCTCGGGACATCGCTCAAATCCTACATCGACCCGCGCCTCTACGTCGGGTGGGCGAGGGAGGTCTCATACGACTGGAAAAAGATATACCCAAAGGCCCTCCAGCGGAAGTTCGCTTGGGCTGAGGGGGTCCGGGAGACAGTATTTAAACGGTAAACCGATTTTGGAGCCATCGTTCAAAGGTTAAATTTTAACTTTTTTTTACTATTTTCCGCGCCCGACCCCTGAAAGACTATCATCCGAGCAAAACCCAACCCCTTTTTTGACATGACTCTCATCTTTCCTATTTCGATTTTCGATTTCTGGCTTCTCCTCGCCCGATTTTTTGGCTCGGAAAATGGGCATTTAATTGGCCCCTTGGGAAAACTTTTTAGCTTCAACTCTTGACATTGCTATGCGGTGTAGTCCATGATTTCAAATCGAGAAAAGTTTTATTTTGATTTGATAGCTTATGGTATAAAACGTGAACGAACTCCTAGGCGTTATGAACGAGTTTATAGACATTATCCCAGAGCCCCGAGAGCCAGATATTTTTTCGATAAAGTTATTGCGGAAAATAGAAAAGAATTTGATCTAATAAGTGTCAGGAAAGAGTTGCGAAAAGTACTAAGCAAAGGCTGTAATGAAATTCGTATGAAACTTTCAAAAAAGCTTAATAGGGCCCTACCCTTTCTTGATGTCTCTGGTAGGATTCCGGATTTTGGAGAATACGTGCGCTTAGATTTTGAAGAATACGAGAATGTTTCTTTACCTCCTTTCTATTTTCCCAAGCACTCGTCTTCTTTGGTAATTCCTAAATCCCATAATATTCTTTTAGTAATTTCTAGGGAAAAGAAAAGTGCAATCCAACTGATAAAGTACATCCAATCAAAGTTTGAAGAACTAAGCATTGTGTCTAAAGACTTTGGTTTAGAACTTGATTTCTTTATAGGGGGGCAAAAATTGCAAGAAAAACTTTTGACCACCACTCGCAACGTTGAGAGAATAACATTTGAAAAACCAAAGAATGATTTTGAGAAGGAGGTAATAAAGGCGTGTAGGAAGAATACGGATTCTTTGTTATCCAACGTTAATGTGTACTTTAAGGAACCCCAAGAAAACTCCGAATACGATATTCTTATTACCTTCACGCCTGACGATAAGATAATTATAGAGCCTACAGATTATGAGCGCTTAAAAAGAGAATTGCCGAGGAGAAAACTAAAACAAGAACTAATTCTCCGAACCTCTGATAGTGCACGGCTATTGGGTGCAAAAGCTATTGTTGTCGCAAAGGGATTCCCTGCCCAAACTTTCAGTGACATTAAAAAAATTGCGGACTCAAGAGGAGTGGTACTTCTTAACGAGGAGGATTACGAGTTAAAGATAGGTGCGGAGTTTTTAGAACATCTGTTACCGAGAAGAATGCCAGTTGAATTGCCGCTAGAATTAGCCATACATGAAGAATAATAAAGATATGGTAATTACGTGTCCGAGAATAATTCTGCTGAGAACCTTATGCTCTAGCCCGCTCCAAGAACGAATTGATTACCCCCGATCCTTAGCATCCAACCCATAGAGCTCGTACACCAGTTCGTCGATTTCCCGCTCCAGCCTCCCGACTTTTTATATCCACGTTTTGCCCCTTTAAAAAGAACCTCCGCGCAAAGGCTTGGCGGGAGAACTGAACTGGAAAGAAATCGGAAAAGAGGATTTAAATGAAAGCTAAAGTTTCCCTGTTTTGCCCTTATTGCGAATTTGAAGTAAATTTAACGGGCGAACTGAGCGACTTAAGGAGATATCTCGCATCGAACGGACTTGGTTATTGCCCAAGATGTTTTTCTAAACTCATCCAAGCTCCGGGAAATGGGAAGAAAAGGGAGAAGATCGCTTAGCTCAATTGTGGGATAATTTTTTTAACGATATCGTCTATTTCTCTAAGCTCTTTCTCAATCATTTTTGTTGCAAGCCTCCTAGCGGCAGCCGTTCTTCGATTAGCTAAGGCAAGTGAAGCAACTTTCGCGTGGCATAACTTGCCAAGTTCCACCAATCTTGCATGATCTGGATTCCTTTTGTCAAATTGAGGAGTCGGGAACATAAATGGCCTACGGTGAATACTTCTTTCCCCAAAAAGGCCTCTAGGTTGGAATGGTTTTATGGCTTTATTTATCTCGTTTGAATTCAAGACGGCGCACAAAAAATGGGCTTCCGGATGATTATCGGTTTCATAGTAGTAGCTCGAGTCCTCCGCTATGAGCCCCTTAGGTTCTATAAGTTTTTCACCGACTTTAAGTGGAGGTAAATTCTGTCTGTTTACCACACATGAAGCAAGATTGGTTCCGCTTTTGTTGTATAACACAGCAAACTTTGCTTGCGGGTTTTGGTTGCTAATTTTGTTTCTGTAATTAAGCCACGAAATCACCCTTGGACAGCTTTTTTTGGCCTTTTCTCTTGCATTTCTTATCCAAGTTCGCTGGGCTTTTTCTAGCCATTCGGTTATCCCCCTAAATCCTCTTTGTACTAGTTCTTCCACATCCAGCATAGCATATCTTTCACCTGATGGCTCAACGGGTAAGATCACAGGTTTGAGTTCCTTATAGCCAAATCTAATGATATCTCCACCAAGTAGTGTAACATAAATGAAATCACTTCCGATGTTTCCCCTCATCCTGATACTCGTCCAAGGTGGTTTCATTTGGATTCGAGATGAAGTTTTTACTGCAGGTGTTCTTGTGTCTACCCATCCCGTTGGGAGTGCTTCAAACTCCACGAACCAAAGAGCTCTGGGGACTATTGTTGCACCCTCTTTTACTTGGTCGTGATAGAAACTACGCTTGGCCGAAACCGTGGGTGGCTTGTATTCGTATACGCTTGTTTTGAGGACTTTTAGAGCCTCAAGGAGTCTCTCATTTTTCTTTTCTAACGTTCCAGCATATCTAATGGTCGAAACAGGATAACTAATTTTTTGACCTTTGGTACATACTAAAACACAAGAAGGAACATTGAAAAGAGGAGAAACTCCCTCTAGATCAAATATTGTATTAAGCTTTATTGAGGGATTCTCAAAAAGCTTGAATTTCTCGTGTTGTTGGGCGCCACCCAGAACGCTTTTCGGCATCACGAATCCCAGGGAACCACTTTCTTTTAAGTACATGTCGCTAACTTTTCTGAAGAAAAGTGTAGACGTGTCCATATGAGTGAAAAGTTTAACTTCTTTTCGATCGAGGAGTTTGAACTTAAAAATAGACTCTTTCAAAAAATCTTGGTAGTCCTTGTTCTCGAAGTATCTCATTGCAACCCATGGAGGATTGCCTACCACTAGATCGAAGGGGGTTTCCTTCAAAGCAATCGGGGCGTAGATGTTATTTAACCAAAAAGTCCATATAGAATCTTTGTCTTCATCCACCAGTTTCAGGAGTGTTTCAAGAGTTGAACTAAGCACCTCAAATTCTTCGGCAGGTACTTTGTCTGCCCATCTCTCAAAGACTTTGGGGGCTGCTTTTTTGTCTCTCCTTTCCTTATAGGTTTCTATGGCCCGCTTCATTCCTTCGAGAACTAGACCAAAGACCGCTCTATCTGAGGCTATTCTTACTGGAAAATGCAATTGATGCTCATTAACTTCCACGCTGTAGACTTCCACTCCTTTGATCTCGGTTCGAACCTCAGAGGGAAGTTTGATGGAATCCGCGATGTACACAGGGATCGTGACATTAAAAGTTGGATAACCGTTCCTAAACATTAAGATGTAGTTTGCCCGTGCGATGATCACAGCTAGTGGATTAATGTCGATCCCAATAACATTCCCGAAAATCTGTTCGGCGGCCTCTTGGGATTCGACTCCGCGTGCTTTCAGCTCCTCTATCAGCAACCTTATAGCATTAGTAAGGAAAGTACCAGAGCCACAAGCAGGATCGAGGATTCTCGGGATACCTTCGTGTTCTCTTTTCCACTCATCGAGAGATTCTCTTAGAACAAGCTCGCATAGCCACTCTGGAGTATAATATTCACCTATTTTATGCCTCTCGCTACGTGAGACTATCTCTTGGTATATCTCCTTGAAAAGATCTTCATCGATTTGGGTCATGTCGTAGCGCAGAAGTTCTCCTGCAAGGGAGCAAGCAAGGTCGATTGCTTTTTCTTTAATCCTCGAGTAACGGATAAGCCATGTGAAGAAATCTTCTTCAATTAAATTAAGGATGCCATAGTTCCTGAAAAACTCTCCAATTAAAACCTTCTCAATTTCACTCTTTTTGACAGTCTTGGCTTCACCTAGCTTCAGATAAAGAATGAGCTTGATCAGCGTTACCAAGTAAGTCTGGTTGATGAATGCTTGGGGATCGGGTTTGCTCCCATAAACCATTTCCATGTGCTTTGCCCAAAGGTCTAGCATCAGTTTAGCATCTCTAAAGGATTCAACAGTCTTCCACATCGCTTCGAGCTTTTCGATGCTTAAGGCATAGGTAGGGCTTTCTAAACCGAATCGCCACTTTATGTCCTCCGCTGTCGGCTTTATCTGAAGTTGCGAGAAAAGGAATGAATCAAGCCATAAAATCGCTTCTTCAGAGGTAACTTTTTCGAGATTCAGTTCATCACCTATCGGCTCTAGCTTGATGACTTCATCTTTTTCTATTGTAGGTAAGTAGGCTCTAAACTTAATCGAGTCCGTAGCTATGCCAATGTGTTTCCGCTCCGGCTCAGCCTCGTGAAGGGCTTGTAAATATTTTGGTAGCTTGTTTTCCAAAGCATCCGTTAGCTCTCTTTGATCTCGGAGGTTGAGTTTAAATTCAAATACTACGTTGGAAAAAAGGAGGTCAGCCCTACCTCTAACTCCCCAAATTTTGCTACCTAATTTGGCCTCTATTCCAGGTAGGAGTTCCTCTAGCCCTATTTTAAAAACTTCCCTCAATAAATCGGAAAATACAGCGCGCTTTCCCTCGTGCGAATGCGCCCGTTTTGCAGCTCTTATGTGTTTTAAAAGGATGGAATCTGGCGGCATGGTGATCAGATTATGTTAATACAATAGTGGTTAAAACGGTGTGGGAAATCGGCACAAGGTTTGTTAAACATAAATTTACTCGCTCGACGAAAGCCACCCCCCGCGAAAGCCCTCCGAGGCAACGCTCGGGCGAAACTCGTTGCTCAAACCTATTATTAGTAGAAGCCAAGAAACAGTCGGGGAGTTTACTTGGGCAAGACCCTCATCGTGTGCGAGAAGCCGAGCGCGGCCGTCAAGATAGCCTCCGCCCTCGCGCCGGAGCGGCCGGAAGAGGGGGAGTTCAACGGCGTCCCCTACTACGAGTTCGAGCGCGGCGGCG
>CAZESD010000036.1:0-8735 GCA_964514945.1 Hadarchaeota archaeon (SeqCode) | reverse complement strand
AGCGTGCCCCATCCCCACCACACCGTGGGCACTTCGTGCTAGCCCCCTTCTTTCGCTGTCTGGAACTTGTACGGCATCTCATGATCGCAACGCGCCTCAGCCGATCGAGGGCTTCCAAGTCAGCCTGTTTGAGCTTGACTCGCGCCGCCACCAGCTCGTTCGCCGCTCGCTTGCCAACTTGCCTTGAGCTTGGGGCACCAGCCGCGCGCTTAAGGCGCTGCGGTAAACACGAGGGTTTTCGAGAGGGGGAGCATAGGGCGGGGCGTAGCTTGAGCCTGGAAGGCTTGTCCCTGACCAAAATTTCTCCCCCCCTCTATGGATTCCTCGGTTCGGCGCCCTTTTCGGGAGTTTTGGTGAAAGAAGTTGTTTCGACCGTTATCGAAACCTTTATAAGCGGCTTAAAGAGTCGCGCTGGTTCGCCAGCAGTTCCCACTCGTTTATTAGTTGTTTTGATTAAGAATTCATGACGATGGGCATGAAGTTTGGGATGGTGATAGTGGCAGTTTTGCTTTTGGGGTTCTCGTCGTAATCTTTTCGCTCATTAAAATACGATATTAGCAACGAATAATGGACAATATCATTCAATCGGCTTAAGGGGTTTCGCAAAAACCCGAAACTCTATTTAAAAGCGCCGTCTAATCCTTTCGGGGGTTCCAATAAGGAAAATCGACCGGGTCCTTCGTGAGATCCTCCACCGCTTTTACGGGCGGGGCGAGCGGTTCTTCAACCAGAAAGGACTCTCGGCGACATGCGGGGTCTCGCTTGGCACCATAAATCCGCTCATCGCGCGCCTCGAGCAGCTGGGGGCGATCGATCGCAGGCCGCTCGGGTTTCGTCTCATCTACCCGAAGCGCGCGCTGCTCTACTGGGCAATCACCCGGGAGCTCGCCAAAGACATCACCTACGCCACCTTCGTGCCCGTGACCGCCAATGAACTAGAAGCGGGACTACCGCGCGGCGCTATTCTAACAGCTTATTCCGGTTTTCGTGCTAAGCTTGGCTCGACGCCCGCAGATTACGAGCAGGTCTTCATCTATGCCGACGCCGACGGGATAAAACGCGCCTTTAAGCCCACCCGAAATAAGGAGTGCAATTTGTTTGTGCTTACACCTGATGAGCACCTCAGGCGCCTGAGCGAGCGCGGCGTGGCCCCGCCCGTCCAAATATACGTGGACCTCTGGCAGCTCGGGGCGCCCGGCGGCCGTTTCGTGCAGGAGCTTGAGCGAGAGTTTGCATCAGCTCCAACTCGGGCGCTGGAGAAGGTCGCAAGAGAAGGGAAAAAAGCAGCGTGATGAATAACCAAGATTTCTCAAAAGAGCTCAACTTTTATAACAACTTTGCACAGCTTTCGCAAGTCGTTCTGATAATTCCGCTCGCGTGCTTTGTGTCGCCTCGAAAATTTTGATATCGTCGCGAGTTTTGATCTCGCCTATAAACCCTGTTTGCGTCCGCTGGTGGATCACCGCTAGCAGAGGTTTGGGGGAGTCGAGAGCGTCCAGCACCGAGCGCTTGAAGCCTTCGCTGTAGGTCTCCATAGGGGCGATCTCATCAATAATCACGAAGTCTGCCTCTCGCAGCGCCCGCCCGATCGCCGCCTCGCTGAGCTCGTCCACGTTCGCGACATTGACTCGATATTTGCTGACTTGAGGGCCTTCCCGCTGGCGAACGTGGGCTAGGATACGTTCCTCCCCCGTCATTATGTCGATTATTTTAAAACCCACCCGAACTCCACCCTCACGAATCTCGGGGCAGTAAAGCCCACCAGCCCGAAAACCCCGCTCGCGCAGGATTGACATAGCTCGCTCGATAATCGAGGTTTTACCGCTTCTAGGACGCCCGGTAATCATAAAATTGTTCGTCATGTGTCCACGTAGATTCGTTGCACGCCGCGCGCTAAAAATTATCTACCCTTTAAACGTTGCTATTAGGATGATGTCTTTGGTCGCAGTCATGTGAAGTTCGTACTGTATTATCTTCTCACCGATCTTGTCCGGTACCTTTACCATGTAAATCACTGACACGTTGTAATCCCCGATATTTGCGCTTCGGGCGCGGTCCATGACGTCTACACCGTAATTCTGCCAAGCGATGGCTGCTGCATCTGCATCTCCGGCTGCGGCTGCTTTGATGGTCTCCCACATATTCAACGAATAAGACTTTGTGGTGATTCCGTCCGTAAGGGCCCAGGCGATGGTGGCGATGTCGGATTGGGAGTAAATCACGTTCTGAACTGTTACGTTCGTCCATAGTTCGTCCATGTTGTCAGTACCTATGTCGTAGACGTAAATATTGACAATCGAGCCAGATGTAACCGTGGGCGTCCGTTGGAATGTATCCAGAATAGGTACCTCAACGGTGCTGGCTTCTTTAAATTTTAGTTTGCGCAGGATTTCCCAAGTTTCCCCTCCAACGTATGCGAGCGCATTATCCTTTGATAGATACCCGCCTGAGGCTGGGGAGTTTTTCCACCTTTCTATCCTGCTGTTCTCCGTAATGCTTCCGATTATGCCAGTATGAAGGGTTCGCCACGTGGAGGTCGCTTGGCTGTTGATCTCTGCTTCATATGCCTCCAGTTCCGATTGTGTTTCCTTCGCATTTATCTCAGGTTTGAGGGTTTGCGAAAGAGTGGCTAAGGCCAGCACCTCTATCGTTTCCGAGGTGCCCGTTGCTGAATAGTAAGTGCCATTAGTCGCAGTGTCGACCTTGTCCAGCAGTTCCTTGCGCTTCTGCTCAAGCTGAATTGTAGCGGTCACATTTGCCGAAATCGATTTGACCTCGCTCTTAGAGTCCGCGGCTTGCACTTGGGCCGAATAGCTTGATACCGCTGTCGATGCTTGGTCGGTTCCTATCGAGGCTAGAGAATTATTTATCTGATCTAAAGCCGACAGCTTCGCCTGCTCGAGCTCCTCGGCTGCAGGCTTTGCGATGAAGAAGTAATAAATGCCGAAAATAGCCGCGCCTATGATTCCAAACACAACTACCGCGCCAACAATGGGCCTTACGTCAATTTCCCTTCGCGCGATAACAATCACCTCGACCGAAACTAAATGAAAGCTGAAGCCTATATTAATGCTTCGGGTTTCGATGGATAAGCAATCCCTCCGCGAGCAGGTCTGGCAGGAACTCGAAGCACGAGGAGTTGCAACTTTTCCTAAACCTGCGCGAGGGCGAATTCCAAATTTTGCGGGGAGCGGTACGGCGGCTACCCTTCTTCGCTCGTTGCCTGTCTATGCTCAAACCCAAACGATCTTCGTGAACCCGGATGCAGCCCAGCTAGCCGTGCGAGAGCTCGCGCTGCACGATGGAAAGCGTCTAATCATGGCAACCCCCAGACTGCGGGAGGGGTTCATCCTGATCGACCCGGAGAAGATAAAAAATCCAAAGGCGGCGGCGAGCATCCGGGGCGCCTTCAAGCACGGTGAAAAGACAGACATCCGCGGGCTGAGGGTGGATTTGATTGTCGAGGGCTCCGTGGTTGTTGACAGGCGCGGCGGCAGACTAGGTAAAGGGGGAGGTTTCGGGGACCTTGAGTTCGCCATCCTCAAGGAGGTGGGGGCCATCACAGATACCACGCCTATAGTGACAACCGTTCATCCCCTGCAAATTGTAGAGGAGGTGCCGATGGCCGAGCACGACGTTCCCGTGGACTTCATCCTTACGCCGGACCGCATCATCGAAACTGCACATGTCCATTCAAAACCATCTGGGATCATTTGGGAACTTCTGCCGAGCGATGCGTGCAAGCGAATGCCGATTCTCGCTGAACTGGGGGGCGAGCGATGACCGCGGGGCGAATTCCGATCAGATGTTTTTGAAGAAATTTTCCACGACGTTTGATGCGTCCCGACCCTTTATCTCCATGCCGGGCATCAGCCAAGCAATGAAAATGAATCCCGCGGGTTTTTCCTCCCCCTCGAAGTTGAGATACTCCTCGGCCGCGATTCGGTAGTAGTCATCCTGGCACTCATCGAGATCCACTTCCGCCCCCCATGGCCAATACTCGGTGGAATAGGGCATCCAGAACTCTGAGACCAGCCATTCAGACCCGCTTTTTTCCGCCACCTGAGAAAGGACCGTATATTTGTTTCTCACGGCTTCCCTGAATTTTTCCAAGGACATTCCGAGATGAACCATCGTCACCCCCACGTAATCGTAACCGGCAAAATTGTCATCCGGTCTAACTTCGGATAGTTTGGCCATCAACTTCCCGTGAAAAACATTCTTCAGCTCTTCGATGATTTGTTGATGCCATTCTGAAACGATCTTCGAGATGTTTTCCTCTGGAAAATTCGAACGGACCATGAAATCAATCTCGTTTTGTGGGGCAAAAAATTCCGCTTTGTAATTCTCACTTATCTCCGCCCATTTTAAGGCGACCTCCCGCGATATCTGTAAAAATTTCTCCAGAGTCATGTCGATGCCCATTTCTTCAAAATTCGCACCGGTTGATCCCACAAAATTCGGGGCGACCAAGACCGCAAAGCCATTTTTCTTGGCCGAGTAGAGATTTTTTGTCACTGCTATCTCATCGAGAGAATAAGAGCCATCGTTTCCAAACCGATACTCGAGGGAAATAGAAACTGTGTTTACTCCCAGATCCCTGAGCTCCTCGACTTCTTCTTCCATGAGTTGCTTCATGTGGAAAGGAGAGGGCTCCCAGTTGCCTTTCATGATTTCGGGGTAGGATCTCTGAAAAGATTCTTCCGGTTTCGGCTCTTCTTCCGGAAATTGCGTTACCAAAAAAATTATCAAGACTAAAGCAAAAACCGATGAGACGATCAACAACTTCTTTTTCATCACGGTCACCCCCCATAATGACAAAAAGCTTGTTGTTTTTATTCTTTATCAGACCCTCAATTTAATATCAACTGGCAATCGGTTCACAGAGGGTTAAAGAGGCTGGAGAGACGGATTAGTTAAGAGGACTCCAAATGGGAAGTATCGCCGGCTTGGACGAGGCGGGGCGCGGACCAGTTTTTGGCCCGATGGTGCTCTGCGGCGTGAAGTTTGAGGAGGGCGAGCTAGAGGAACTCAAGGCAGCAGGGGTGAGGGACTCCAAACTTCTCAGCCCCCGGAGGCGTGAGACACTTGCCCACGCCATAACTGAAAAGGCATCGGGCTTAGAGATAGTTGAGTTCTCCCCCTTAGAAATCGACGAGTTCCGCCTCCTCAAGAAAATCAACCTCAACGAGTTGGAGGCCAAGACATTCGCTCAAATCATAGACCGCCTAAAGCCAAAATTCGCATATTTGGACTCACCCGATCCAAATCCAAAGCTCTTCGAGCAAAGGGCCCGAAAATATCTCAAAAGTAAGCCTAAGCTTGTCATTGAGAACTTCGCCGATCGCAAGTACGTCATCGTGGCCGCTGCTTCAATCGTCGCGAAGGTCCGCCGAGACCAACGTATAGCCGAGCTGCGAGAGCGTTACGGAGATTTTGGCTCGGGTTACAGCTCGGATCCTCGAACGATCGCCTTCCTCGAGCGCTGGGTGCGCGAGCATGACAAACTGCCGGAGTTCGCTCGGAAATCATGGAAGACGGCACGGCGGATAGAGAGCGAGGCAAAACAGAAAAAGCTCGCGTGACCGAAATATCGTTAAAGTGTGATGATGTAAAGTTTATTGGGTTTAAGATGCCAAAAAAGGCAAAACCAAAAAGGCGAAAAGTCAGGGCTGCTAAGCCAAGGGTCAAGCCCGAGTACATCGACGCGGCGAAATTTGTCGACGATTACATCGGGATGCAGGATTGGCGGGTCAGAGAGAACGCAAATGTCGCCTATTCATTCTCGTCTCTCTTCCTCCGAGCTGCTGGAGAGACGGTTGCGCGCTATGCACTATCAAAGGTCTACCCACGCGAGATAGCCCGGGCCCATACTGAAGGCGATTTTCACATTCACAACGTGCCTTTTGGAATAGTGGGCTATTGTGCGGGCTGGTCCATCAAGGATCTACTTTTACAGGGGTTCAGTGGCGTCAGGGGGCGAACCGAGTCCTCACCGGCACGGCACTTTTCCTCAGCCCTCCTCCAAATCTCCAACTTCCTCGGCTCGGTTCAGAACGAGTGGGCGGGGGCACAGGCTGTGAATTCGCTCGATATTTATCTTGCGCCTTTTGTGCGGAAAGATGGGTTGAGTTACAAGCAGGTAAAACAGGCGATGCAGGAGTTCATTTACAACCTCAACATTTCATCGCGCTGGGGTGGGCAGACTCCATTCACCAACGTGGCCCTTGAGCTCAAAGTGCCCGAGGACATGAAGGAGCAACCGGTGATTTACGGTGGCAAAGTCCTAGACGAAACCTACGCCGATTTCCAGCCTGAAGCCGACCTCGTCAACCGAGCTTTCCTAGATGTGATGCTTCACGGCGACATGCGTGGGCGGATTTTCACCTTCCCAATCCCAACTTACAACGTGACAAAAGATTTTGACTGGGACTCCGAGCTTTCCAACTTGCTCTTCCAGGTGACAGCGAAGTTCGGTATTCCTTACTTCCAAAACTGTATAAAAGGCGGCATTAACCCGCGCGAGGTTAGAGCTATGTGTTGCCGACTTCAGCTGGATTTGCGTGAACTTCACCGCAGGTACGGCGGCTTCTTCGGCTATGCTGAAAAAACAGGGAGCGTGGGTGTGGTAACAGTAAATATGCCGCGGTTAGGTTACTTCTCAAAAGATGAAGGCAAATTCTTCGAGCGGCTTGGGAGATTGATGGAACTCGCGAAAGACAGTTTGGAGATAAAGAGGGAGCTTGTTGGAAAAAACATGGAACGTGGGCTGCTACCATTTTCTGCGCGCTACTTGGGCACACTCAAGTTTCACTTTTCGACGATTGGATTGGTTGGCATGCACGAAGCCTGCCGAAACTTCCTCGGGGAGGGTATTGAAACAAAGGTGGGAAAGGAGTTCTCGATTAAAGTGCTAAAGTTCATGCGAAAGAAATTGCTCGAGTTTCAAGAGGAGACAGGCAACATCTACAACCTAGAAGCGACACCGGCCGAGGGAACAAGTCATCGCTTAGCTAGACTCGACAAAAAACACTACCCCAAAATTATCACCTCTGGAAAGAAGGTGCCATATTACACCAACTCAACGAATTTGCCAGTTGGTTACACAAACAATCTTGTCGAGGCCCTTCGCCATCAGGATGACTTGCAAGTGCTCTACAACGGTGGCACGGTCTTCCACAGCTTCTTGGGGGAAGCGGTGAGCAGCGCCGAGGGCTGTAAAGTGCTCGTCCGGAGAATAGCAGAGAACTTTAGGCTGCCCTACTACACAATAACTCCCACTTTCAGCATCTGCATGGAACATGGATATTTGCGAGGGGCGCACTTCAAGTGCCCGCGCTGCGGAAAACCTGCCGAAGTCTACTCGCGCATCGTGGGGTACTTCCGCCCCGTCCAAAACTGGCACGTTGGGAAGCAGGAAGAGTTCTACGATCGCCTTGAGTACGACGAGAAAGTTAGCATGAAGGAGATCTAGTACTTGAAGTTCCGCTTGATGGGCATCACTAACCTAAGCACCGTCGACTGGCCAGGAAAACTAGTTACAGTCGTCTTCTTTCAGGGTTGTGACCTGCGCTGTCCTTGGTGCCAGAATGTTGAGGGCATCAGCCCGAGTGATGGGAAGGACGCCGATACTGATGAGGTCATCGAGCACATCAAGGGGCTCGGGCCTATCGTCGACACGCTTGTGGTCACAGGAGGGGAGCCGCTCCTCCAGCCCGAAGCTTGCTTGGAGCTTTTGAAAAACGCGAAAGGACTCGGATTTTACTGCGCTATAGAAACAAACGGGGGCGATCCTCAAGCGCTCGAGCGTTTGTTGCCCTACCTAGATTTCGTCGCGATTGACATCAAAGCACCTCTGAGCGATTCAAAACTCTATGCCCGAGTAACTGGTCAAATGCGGGTGACCGACCTGACTGACAAAATTAAAGAAAGCCTAAAACTCGCAATCAGTTCGAAAGCCGAGGTCGAAGCGCGTACCACGGTGGTGCCGACGCTGAATGACGACGAGAGAATCATCGCGCGGATAGCGAATGACGTTAAAGGCGTTGATTGTTTGCGCCTCCAACAGTTCCGCAACCAGTGCACCTTCAACCCGAGCTTCCAAAAGCTCTCCATGCCCAACCGCGAGCGCTTGCTAGAACTCGCACGCGTAGCAAAGCGAGAAGGATTGAAAAACGTAAAAATTTTCACCGACGAAGGCGGACTTGAAACTGTTTGATGCCCATAGCTTCCCACCAATTCATTGCGTTCATGAAGCAATCCGCGACTCCGAGGCACGAGCCGCTATTCTTTCTGATGGATTATCGTGCTTGTAAAACAACTTCATGACTTACCACAAACTCTTAAGCATTATTTAACCAAGTGACCTAATGTTTGCCGAGGTCATCACATGCGCCGAATCGTGCTTGCATCCGGCAAGGGGGGCGTCGGGCGTAGCACTCTAACGGCGAATCTTGGCCTGGCAATCACCAAAATGGGTAAAACGACCGTGGTCTTGGACGCCAGTTTGACGATTCCAAACCTCGGGTCGATGTTCAAACTCGAGAAAGTACCCTATACCTTGAATGATGTGCTCGCTGGCGAGATTCCACTGGGTGATGCCATCTACCGAGGTCCCTCTGGTCTAAAAATAATACCTGCCGGGGTCACGCTCGATCAAGTGAAAAAGGCATTGCCCAATCGTTTACCGGAGGTATTGAGCGAGCTGCCGATAAAAACAGAGTTTCTGCTCATTG
>CAZESD010000035.1:0-9257 GCA_964514945.1 Hadarchaeota archaeon (SeqCode) | reverse complement strand
CTAGATTGATCTTAGCGCTTGACGTCCCCAAGGAGCAAGTGCAAAAACTTTTGGAAGATGTCTCAAGCTACGTCGCCGCGGTCAAAATTGGGTACCCGCTGGTCTTGGGAGCAGGCTTAGGGGTGGTTTCTAAAATCAAGGAAGCGAGCGAACTTCCGATCATAGCAGATTTCAAGATTGCAGATGTTCCGCACACCAACCAGCGAATCGCGCGCTGTGCCTACGATGCGGGGGCTGATGCCGTTATCGCGCACGCATTCGTCGGTCGAGACAGTTTGGAGGCCATCATCAAAGTTGCCGAGGAAAAAGGAGACAAAGGCGTCATCATCATCCCAAACATGTCTCACCCCGGCGCGAGTATGTTTATTTGGTCTGTTTCAGAGCGCATGGCTAAATTGGCGGTTGATGTCGGCGCCACTGGTGTCATCGGGCCTGCAACGAGACCCAAGGAAATCACGGCACTGAGATCATGGGTGGGTAAGGAGTTGCTGATTCTAACGCCGGGAGTGGGGGCGCAGGGAGCACAACCTGGCGACGCATTAAAAAGCGGTGCCGATTTCGAAATTGTCGGAAGGGCGATATACACCGCCAAGAGTCCCGCAAAAATGGCAAAAGCGATGCGCGACCAGATTAACGAAAGCATGGGGGGATGAGTTTTGGATCCAACCCCCTCAAAAAAAAGCAACGTGGAAAAATGGCAGAGAGCAGCGGTTCTTCTCCATAAGTTAAATGCGATCCAATTTGGCGAGTTCGTCCTAGCCTCGGGAAAGACTAGTCCGTATTACGTGGACCTCCGACTCGCACCTTCCTATCCCGATTTGTTCAACAAGCTCGCCAACCTCTGTGTGGATCTGATAAAGCGGGAGATAGACAGGCCAATCTATAAGTTCGCCGGAGTGCCACACGCAGGCCTTTCTCTGGCCACGCTTGTGAGCTTCAAACTCAAATCTCCATTAATCTTTGTAAGAAAAGAAAAGAAAACCCATGGCCGCATGAAAATGGTTGAAGGGCTGCTTGAGCGAGGGGACCGTGTCGTTTTGATTGACGACCTCGCGACCACTGGAGGAAGCATCTTGGACGCGTGCAACGCAATTAGGGCGGAGGGCGGAGTGGTCGAAGATGCTGTTGTAATCCTCGATAGAGAAGAGGGAGCCAAGAAGATGTTGGAAGCCAACAATATTCATCTACATGCCTGTATGGGAATCGGGGCTGTTGTAAAATATTTGCATGACACGGATCTTCTTGACGAAAAACAATACTCTTTAGTCACGAAACACTTGGAGCAGGCCTAAGCTGAAACCCGCCTCTTCTAGGGCTGAATTGTGCGCTAAAGTCGATTCAACTAGGTTAAATTTGTCCCTTGGCGCGGGAAGATACAAATCCGATTTTCTTTGTTTAAATGTCTTCAAAACCTGTTTTCCAGGCCTCTCTCAATTTTACTAAATCAACATTAACGATCTTTTTGCCCTTCAGCCCACAGATTGAAAGATAACCATCTTCTTTTACACTGCCTATTTCTGAGCAGACCCTACCTTTCATCAACTTTTCGAAATCCTGCTTACTCTGGGATTGAACTTCGACCAAGAACCTGCTATTCGATTCAGAGAACAGGACGAAATCGTCCCTCTTCAATTTTGCTGGAACTTTTCTCAAATCCAACTCAACCCCATAATCGCTGCCCAATGCCATCTCACTAGCTGCAACAGCGAGTCCGCCTTCGGAGATATCGTGACAAGCCTTAACGTAACCACGATCAATAGCATCAACAACTGAATTAATGATTTTTTTCGCTGGAGTCGCCCTAACTTTTGGAACATTTTTGCCCACAAACCCGCGCAGCTTGTAGTACTCCGAACCGCCTAACTCTGGATACGTTTCTCCAACGATGTAAATCGGGTTCCCCGGCTTCTTGAGGTCTACCGAAACAGCCCCTTCAACGTCCGAGATGATGCCTACAGCAGTTATCAACAACGTAGGCGTTACCGGGCCCAGTATGGACTCATTGTAGAGGCTATCCTTGCCTGAAATGTAAGGAGCGTCGAAAACTTTGGCAAACTTATAACAAGCCTCGCAAGCGCGCACGAGTGCACCCAGTTGCTCAGCTTTCTCGGGGCTCCCCCACACAAAGTTGTCAAGCAACGCGATTCGTCGGCCACCAACTGCAACATTATTTCTAATCGCTTCTTCGACGTTTGAAGCCGCCATCCAATAAGGATCGATTCGTCCGTAATTGGGGTTTATGCCGCAAGAGATCACCACGCCCTGTCGAGAATCCCGCAAAGGTTTCACTATCGCAGCATCATTTGGTCCACCATACTTCCCATGCGACGGTCTCAGGGCGACGTTTTCCCAAGCTTCATTAATTCTTATCAAGCTCTCTTTGCTCTTGATATTCTCCGCAGCCAGTAACCTGAGCAAAATCTCTGTTAGATTAGCGGGTTGCTCGAAACTAGGTTCGGCCAGCTTCGGTGCCTTCCACTCGGCTACCCTTTTGACCTCAGGTGGAGAGAAAAGGAACCGTAAATTCAAGTTCACGATTTCGTGACCTTGGTATTTGACCACGAGGGAATTACCTCTAACGAATTTCCCAATAGGCGTCGCTTCAACATCTTCTTCTTCAAATATCTTTAACACTCTTTCGAGATTATTTTCAGGAATGGTTAAAAACATCCTATCCTGCGATTCCGAGATCCAAATTTCCCAGGGTGTCATGTCCGAGAGTTTTAACGGAGCCTTTTCGAGATCCACGAGAAGACCACACCCCGATCCAAAAGCGGTTTCACCAGTCGCGCAAGAAATCCCGCCGCCGCCTAAATCTGTTATACTTGAAGCTAAGTTCTCGTCTCTGACCCTGAGAATCGCCTTCGCCGTTCTATCCTGTACTGGGGGATCAAATGTCAACTCAGCCGCTTTTTCTCCTTTCTCCATCTCCCCGATTTCTGCGGAGGCAAAGGTAACACCGTGAATCCCTTCCTTACCAGTCCTTCCTCCTGCGAGTAATGCCACATCACCCAGTTTAGCCTTTCTGACGTATTTGTCGATGGGGAGAAGCCCGATGCAACCGCAATACACGATCGGATTTCCAACATAGCTTTCGTCGAAATAAATGGTGCCACCGACGTTTGGAATTTTCATACGGTTACCGTACTCTCTGGCCCCCTCCACAACTCCCTCGAAAATAGTTTTCGGGTGCTTTATACCAGGGGGAAGCTTTCGTGAGTAATCCCGCGAACCAAATCCAAACACACCAGTGCTCGCAATCGGCTGGGCCCAAACCCCCATGATATCCCGTATCAAACCCCCTAAACCAGTTGCCGCTCCACTGAATGGATTGATCGCTGAAGGGTGATTATGGGTTTCAACCTTAGCCGCTATCCCGTAACCACGTCCAAAATCTATGATGCCCGCGTTGTCCTCAAAAACCGAAATACACCAAGGCTGCGAGAGCTCTTTCGTAACCCTTGCAATGAAATCCTTGAAAAGCCTCACCTTTCGCTTGCCGACCAGCACCTCGCCCTTGAAGGTCTTGTGGTAACAGTGCTCAGACCACGTTTGACCTATGCTCTGGAGCTCTACATCTGTTGGGTTACTTCCCCGTTTCGAGAAATATCGTTTGCATTTTTTCATCTCCTCCAAGTTCAATCCTAGACCAATCTCTCGGCTGATTTGCAGGAGCTGCTCCTCGCTCGCGCGCAGCAGGTCTACTTCAAACAAGCTAAACGGAAGGTCCTTTTTCACGTAAAGTCGAGGGCTCACGTTCTCACAAGGTTAATAACTACAACATAAATTTAAATCCTTTGCGCAGAAGATTTTGGCACATATGGTTCATCTGTACTCAAATTTTCCGAATTCGCTTCTAATTGCTAACTTGTTTTTTCCATCGCTCTTCTCGCATTTCCCAATCACTTTTGCCCCCAAACCAAATCTCTCAGCAGCAGCTAAAATCGCCTCTGCGCTTCTTTTTCTCACTATTACTTCAAAGCCCACACCCATGTTGAAATCTTCGAACATTTCTCGCCAGCTTACCTTCGCCTCTCTCTGGATCAACCGAAATATTGAATCCGGTTCAACTAAATCATCTTTGATGTAATGAATGTTCTTGCCTAATTTCAAACACTTTGTCTGCCCACCACCCGTATTGTGAACTAAACCAGTTATTTGACCGCCATGCTTTTCAAGAATTCTAGCAGCCGCAGAAGCAAAAATTCTTGTTGGAGACAAGATTGCCTCGCCTACCGTCATGCCTAGTTCATCGAGATATTCATCGAACGCGAATCTGCCATAATAACCTTTGCCATCAGGATTTTTAAGTTCAAGATACTTGCGTTCGTACTCACATTTCATCAGAGAATGTCTTGCAAGAGTTATTCCGTTGCACATTATCCCGCTATTTTCGTGCTTCTCGTATTTTGTCTTCCCACCGCTTCTCAGACCAATGATTACATCGCCTGGTTTGATTTTGCTCCCATTTATGACCTCTGATAATTTAACGCGAGCGCTTATTGTGCCCGAGACATCCAAAGTTCGAAGCTGATCGGGTAAATCAGCCGTCTCACCCCCTAGGAACAAGATTTTTATTCCGTGCCTTTTCAGCATCCCAAAGCATTTTTTAAATCCAGAATTAAGTGCGTCGAGAAATTCTTTCTTCGGAACTCTAAATGCATTTATTGCAACGTAGTCGACGAATCCAACCGGTTGAGCGCCAACGCAGATGATATCATCCACGTTCATCGCCACGACATCTTGGGCAATACTTTCAAACCACTTGAATTCACCTGTTTCGTTCCAGTGGAGATAGTTTTGAAGCGGTTTACTCCCAGCACCGTCGGTATGCAAAAGTACCCCGTACCCACGTAACTGAGGGTCTTTGCCTACGACACAGAAAGCTTGCGGGAAAAGATTCTGCACGGTCACCTTGAAAGTCTCGATACCTCTTTTTCGCACATCCACGCCGGTTTCAGCATATTTTGACATAATCGGTCTTAGTTTGGTAGACTTAAAATTGAGCACTCTTTTCTCGGTCACAAGAATATCTACCGCCACATCACGCCAAGTGTTCGGTAGCTTGTCGGTAACCTGCAGCTCGAAAGCCAAGCCGACGAACGGCAACGATGGTTTAGTCGAAGCAACCTCGTGCAAAAGTCTGTCGAAGTATCCCCCACCGTGACCAAGCCTATGTCCTCTAAGATCGAACGCCACGCCTGGCACAATTATGAGATCACTTTCATGCATTGGTATAAGTCGTCGACAGGAAGGCTTCGGCTCGAGGATGCCAAAAGCCCCAAGCGCCAACTCTGAATCGTAATCTCGCAGTTCGAAAAAGAGTACTTTTCGTGCCGCTTTATCAACGATTGGAACTAGCACGCGCTTGCCCATCAGCAGGCTATCCTTAATCATTTGCTCGGTTTCAACCTCGCGGCTTGCTTGCTTGGCAACATAAAACGCGAGGGTCTTTGCCCTCGTGAATTCTGGCAACTCGAAAAGCTGCTTTTGAATTTGCGCGCTTTTTGCCAGTACCTCTTCTCTGGAAAGACGCATCCTCAACGATTTGAATTTCTCTCTAGTGGCTATTTTCCTACTCATCACTGCATCCCTTCCGCAAGCTTTGCCGCTATTAAGGCATTGTACAACAACATCACCCGCGTCATCGGCCCCACGCCGCCCGGCACCGGAGTGATGTAGGACGCCTTCTCCTTCACGCTTTCAAAATCGACATCACCCTGCAACTTGCCCCCAACGTAGTTCATGCCGACATCGATGACGACAGCGCCCTCCTTCACCGTGCCCTTTCTGACTACAAAGTTCGGACGTCTGCCCACTGCGCTAACCAGCACATCGGCTGCCAGGGCGTGTTTTTCCAGCCCCTGGGTTTTTGAGTGGCAAATGAGAACTGTAGCGTTTCTATCCAAGAACAATTTTGATAGCGGCTTGCCCACGAGGTCGCTTCGGTTGATTATTACCGCAAGTTTGCCTCCGAGTTCGATTCCATAGTGATCAAGCAACTTTACTATACCCTTGGGTGTACACGGCAACAAGTCTTTTTCAAAATCATACATGCCTAACCAGAGCTTCCCCACGTTGTAAGGGTGCAACCCGTCCACGTCTTTTTGGGGCTTTATGCTAGCTGTCACTTTTTTCTTATCGATGTGAGGGGGGAGGGGCAATTGCACGAATATTCCATGGACTTCGCGGTTCTTGTTTAGCTCCTCAATGAGTTCGAGGAGTTCCTGCTCAGTTGTTCGGGCAGGAAGCTCGTGGAGCCTGAAATCGATGCCGACCGCCTTACAATCCTTGGCCTTCCCTTTCACATAAATTCTTGAAGAAGGTTCATCGCCGACCAGTATGGTAGCTAGGGTTGGAGTTATGCCCCGTTCTTTCTTCACGACTTCCACGCGCGCTGCTATATCTCGTTTAAGCTTTTCTGCGAGAGCCTTGCCGTCCATTATCACTACCATAAATCCACATACGAGATTTTTGCTGTTACCTCAATATAACCTATTGCCAGCGGAGGCTCTGCGCAATGCTGCCTAACTGTACGTTTTCTTAGACTCGTCTGAAGCGAGCAAAACTCAAAGTTTAAGTTTTTTTTGATATTTCCCTAACTTCACGAGTTGAACATCCATTGTTCTACTCCTTTCTCCAAAATCTCGAGCCCTCTTCCAGCGTGGACTTGTGTTAGAAAAAATTTGTTTATCCCAAATTTGCCTCTCAAAAATATGCGATTAATAGTCAGGCGAACTTTTTAGTCCTGGTCTAAAATATGTCGGTGCCAAATTTGAAATAAGCATTTTAAACTAACGGCAACCGCAAAAATTATCATAGGTATTGTAATTATTATTTGGGGTGGTTTGATGAAATACGAACTAAGAAGAGGCTACCCACTAAAAAGGGAAGAATTTGATGAAAGAATGAAAAATGCAGAAAAATATCTTTTTAGTTTAGGGATGAACGATCCCGCTGAAGAGGTTGGCAGAATAAATGCAATCTTGTATATAGCAAAGATACATTACATTCAGGAAAAGTTGGGATATAAACCACAAGGTATGTTTATCGGTGCGCCAGACTTCACGTTTCAAACGACCCCACACAAATTTTATGGATCAGTCCCCGAGGGGGGTAAAATCATTTGGGGAGACGGCTCGTATGACCTCATCCTTGGAGAGATGGAATTTGACTTTTGCGGCATGTTGGTTGGTGCAGTAAAAAACGATCCCGATTTCGAAGAAATATTAGACACCTTATACAAAATGAAAGAAAAAAATCTTGAAATTGATGGCAGAAAAATAGGGTTAAGAAATTTTAGTCAGGGCAGCCATTTTCTGAATTTATATGAGGTTGAAAATTACGAAGTTCTAGATTTACCCAAAGTGGTCGCAGTTTTACACACTTCTTCAGACGAAATGCGTGATCTACTAATCAAATTTGTTCGTGAAAGATCCGAAGAGATGCAAACTCCCTTCGGTAAATCATGCGTCTTACAAGGTGACAATGCACGAGAATATGAGAAACGTTGTAAGTATGCAAGTGAATTTTCTAGAAGAAAGCGAAAACTTCTTTTTGAAGAAATTTTTGGAAGCGGTGAGATAATAGCAAATCATAACCATTATGAATTAACTGGGCTCAATGAAGCAATTATCGGATGTAATATTATTAGTAAAGAGGGAGAAGTTTTTGTGATAACGCTGAGCGATAGCTTATCAGCGTATCTCGTAAAAGGTAAAATGAATATTTCTCCAGAAAAAATTGAAGCAATCGTATCAAGTCCGAGAGAGATTGAAAGATGGGTGTATGAGAATTTGAGAAAAGCAAATATACTTCCTCATGGTGGGGGGCACAAGTTAAATGAAATAGATAGTGTTGCTAAAGTTATTCTTTACCCTGATGGAAAAGTTATCATTTCGAAATGTGAGTCTAAAACTGGCACTAGCGCGTATGTAGACATGAAGGAAATTTCACGCAGTTATAGATCTGAAGGTATTTTGGATAGAGTTCGATCATTAAAACTAGGAGATCACTATGCGACTCTTCGATTTATTCACGGTATCAAGGTGGATTTTTGAGTCAAAACTAGAAGCCGTTTGTAGCTACAATACTTAAAATTCAGGAGTGTGCCTCTTTCCGAGCCTATCCTTGTATTTCAAAAGGATTGGTTTAACGACCCCGTTTACGAATTTTTCGCATCGCTCACGAGCGTCACCTAAGTGTTCAGTCGAATCTAACAGCTTGTCGATCTCCTTTCCGCTCAATTTAGAACTTATCGTCCGATCTTTTTTCAATAACTGAGGCAATGGGTTTTCCTCATTAACCATTACCCGCTCCCAAGCTTTGAACGAGAGTTTGCGAAGTTTCTCATGCATGCGCTGTCTGTCCCCACCTCGTTCGACGAGTTTCATCAAAATAGCTTCCGTCCCTGCAAACGACCCGTATTTTTCAAGGTTTCGCTTTATGATCACGGGATAAACTCTAACATCCCGCACAATTCGATCATAAAGCATTAAACACTCGTCAGCGGCCAAGAAGCCTTCTGGTATGACAATCCTTCGGTTCGCTGAGTCGTCCAAAGTTCGCTCGAAAATTGTCTGTGCTGCATTTTCCCACACAACTCTCGGTAGCGTGCCAACGTACCTTGCTAACGAGCACATCCGTTCAGCAGTTACAGGATTTTTCTTAAAAGGCATCGCAGAAGAGCCAACCCGAGCCTCCTTCATCGGTTCAGACATCTCTCCATATGCCGGAGATTGCATATGCCTCAAATCAAGGCCAAACTTATGCACACTCTGCACGATGCTGGCTAACACGGACAAAACCACGTAATCGAGCTTTCTTGGAGAGGTTTGAGTCGAGACGGGGTACGCTTTTAACCCCAGTTTTCGCATCACGTATTCTTCGAGATCGGCGGGTTTACCTTTGCGGCCCAACAATCTCTGGAAACTCGCAGAAGTTCCGATCGCCCCTTTTATCCCCCTTCCCCTCATGAAGTTCTCGAGCAGATTTTCCACGTTATAAATGTCCAAGGTGATATCTTGGGCATAGTTTGCAAATCGATAGCCTAGAGTCGTCGGTATCGCCGGCTGCAGGTGGGTCCAGCCAATGCATGCCAAATCCTTGTACTTCGTTATATGTTTAGATAGAGAGTCCAAACAATTGACCAACCGCGTTAAAATTATATCAAACGCGGCTTTCATCCTCAAAACATCCGCATTGTCCTCAATATCCATCGATGTCGCGCCAAGATGAATTTTGCCGCCGCCGATCGG
>CAZESD010000034.1:0-9321 GCA_964514945.1 Hadarchaeota archaeon (SeqCode) | reverse complement strand
TCAGATGCCTGCAGGCGCGATCCTCACCGGATGCTCGGGTTATAGGCTGAGGTTTAGGGAGGCACCGATCGACTACGATGAGGTGTACGTTTACGCAGACCCACGCGAAGTGAGACGCAAGTTCCCGGAGCGGGTGACTTCTAGGAAAAATATCTTCGTGCTGAGCTCGGACCCTCACCTAGAGCGCCGGAGCGAAGGTGGTGCAGCCCCGCTCGCCCAGCTCTACGTGGACCTCTGGCAACTCGGGGCCCCAGCTAACAAGTTCGTTGAAGAACTATACCGCAAGCTCGAGTTCACCCAACTCGGTGCTTTCGAAGCCATGATCCGAAGGGTTCGAAAGGTTTCGAAAAGTTAAAAAATCTGGAGAAGGGAGAAAAATGATAGTCGAGCTCGGTGTCGGAATCTTCGCCATAAGTGCACTAGGCTATGCGATTCACTGGCAAATGAGGCGGGCGAGGTGGGCTAGGACACGCGAGGAGCGGGTGAAGAGGTTGAAACGGCTCGGGGATCGCATAGATTCGCTCTGGGGTGAGATGCACAGAGAGGAGAAGAGGCCAAAACGGCCCAAGAAGGGGGAAGCAAAGTGATGGTCGAGCTTGGAGTCGGCGTGCTCGCGATAGGCGCCGCGGGCTACTCGCTCTGGATGTTGCGCAGGCGGAAGGCGATGCTCAGGAGGCACGTGCTGAGGCAGCGAAAGGTAAGGAAATACCTAGAAGAGGAATAGGTCTGAAGAACCCGAACACCCCCAGCTCGGCCAGTCTAAAAAGGAGACCACCTTAAAACCAGCACACGACCCAAAGTTCGCAAATCATTTATTCTGACACTTCGATTTTTTTTCGATTTCCGTGGAGGATGAATGAGTGAAAGAAAAAATTTTGACTGCGACGATCTTGGCATTCATGTTGATCTCGCTAATGTCGATCCTTCAGGTGGTGTTTGGATGAGAGTCAAAACTGGAATCCCGGGCCTAGACGAACTAATCAAGGAAGGGCTACCAAAGGGCAGCTTGATCCTCCTTTCGGGCAAATGCGGGACGGGCAAGACCACCTTCTCGCTGCAATATATAGTTAAGGGGATCACTGACTACGGAGAGCCAGGGGTGTTCGTCTCGTTCGAGCGGAAGCCAGAAGCTCTTTGCAAGGAGATGGAAAGTTTCGGCTGGCACCTCAAGGCTCTAGAGAACCAAGGGAACCTGGAGCTCCTGGGTGGCCCGCTCGACAGTATAGTCAAGTTCGGAAAAAAGGTTGGGGCCAAGGGAGAGGACCTGATTGAGGAGATCATCGAGGTGGTGCGGGAGAAAAAAGCTGGGAGGTTGGCCTTGGACGGCCTCGGACAGTTCTCAATGATGTTCCCGGATAAGCTTGCGTTCAGGTCCGGCTTGGCAAGGCTACAACAAGGGCTCAATGAACTCGGCTGCACTTCTATCTTTACCTCAGAGATAGAAGAGGGAAAGGAAGGACTTAGCAGGTTAGGCGTCGAGGAGTTCATTGCTGACGGGGTGATCGTCCTGTACTACGAGGGAGACGGGCTGACGCGCACCAGGGCACTGGAGGTAAGGAAAATGCGCGGAACCGAGCACAGCAATTACCTCAGCTTCTTCGAGATCGCGGATGAAGGGATCAAGATTGTGAAACCGGAAGGAGCTCCATTCTTAGAAAAAGAGCCTAAAAAAATTGAGGAAAAAAAGGAGGCGATCAGCCTAGAGCAGGCTGAAAAGGCGGCCGAGCACATAGTGATGCAGCACATGCAAGAGAAGGTACGAAGCTTGATGGTTGAGACTTCAGACATCAAGAAAATCGGGGATATCCCAATATTCAAGGTCTCGGGCACCGTGGAGTACATCGTCAAGCCCGGCGGTTTCCTCCGCCACGAGGTGATAGAAAAGCGATTCTGGACGGTTCAAATCGACGCCCGGAACGGGAGGGTCCTCATGTGCAGGATGCAACCTTGAATCGGGCACTCCTTTAAATATTTTAAAAAAGAGGAAAACAAGGGGTGAAGATTATAGTAGAGCCCGGAGTTGTAGTAGAGCTCGGAGTTGGGATAGTCGCGATAGGTGCGTTGGGTTATACGATCCACTGGCAAAGGAAACGGATGAAGTTGATGAAAACACGCGAGAAACAGATAAAGAGGTTAAAAAGGTTGAAGAGGACGCTTGAAAGAGAGAAGTAGATGTCATATGTTGCATAATTTTGGAATAAACGATTATTTCTCTTCTTTTTGGAATTGCAATGATTAAATCGTTTTTTCGGCTCACGGTTACCCCAGACAAGAAATAAGCCCATTTAAAGCTCTTTTCTGGATTTGCGAAGTTTTAATAGCTTATTTTAACCTAATCTCACCCGATTAACGCAACACACAAGCAGATGAAGAGGAAAGTTAAAAGGGGGGTTAAAAGAAAAAATTTAAAAGGGAGGATGAAGTGACGGTTGAGCTTGGAATTAGCATACTCGCAGTCGGCGCCGCTGGCTACGCGCTCTGGATGTTACGCGGGCGAAAGGCGATGCTTAGGAAACATGTGCTGCGCCAGCGGAAGGTAAAGAAATACCTAGAAGAGGAGTAGGTTTGGGTGAAATTTAATACCCCGATCGCTGTGGCGGCATGCATAGCCTTGATTTGCTCCATCGTGTTCTGCCTAGAGTCGGGCGGGTACGTTGGGGAAGAGGAGCTAGGAGTAAAAAGCGTGGCGGTACAAAATGAGCCATGGCGGTTTATCACGTTCATGTTTACACACGGCGGGATCGAACACCTGCTGACGAACTTAATTGGCCTGGTCCTAGTGGGCTTCCTCGCATGGGAGATAGGGATTCGAAGCTCGGCATTCCTTGCGGTGTTCGTTGGAGTCGGAATTCTCACCGTTGCTCCAGCCGTCTTCCTCTCAAGCCCATACACCTTCGCGGGGGCATCGGCGGGAGTGGCCGGACTTTTTGGAGCTACATCGGTGGAGTTCAAGCGTTACGGCATCCCAGTCCTGCCGATATTCGTAATATTCGCCCTAGCATTTGCCGCGCCATCGATGGCGGAAATCTGGTATACAGGGTCTGCCATTGCAACTATGACGGCATTTATGCACCTGTTCGCGCTGACGCTCGGCGCTAGCTTGGCGTTCGGGTATAGGTATGGGAGGGTACTGGTTAGATAATGGTTAAGACTGGCATACTTGGGCTCGATGAACTCATGAGAGTTGCCGAGGGAAAGCTGCACCGTGGAAGTTAATCATTTGAAATGTTTGGAAAACATTTGGGCAATATACGTCTAATGTATGTATTTAGACGTTAGTCGTTTGGTGAAGGTTAGTTTGGACGTACGCATAGTCTCGGCTGGCTCTGCTGGAAAAACAGTGCCAACTTGTCACAGCTGTGACGTTGGCAATGTAGACGGTCTGTGACAATGTCGCACCAGTGACATCGCATGCCTGTATCGCCGCTAAAATTTTCTCCCTTATAAACAACCTTCACCCAAAAGCTTTGCACAATAATTAAACTTGCCGTGCTTTGGGGAACTTTCCTATCTACACTGCATCCCGCCGACTACATCGAGGGAATCCGCATCGACCCAGACCTCGTACCAGTGCCCGGGCCACTTCGCCTTCTCGAACCTTATAACCCAGCACAGGGTATTTCCCCCCACCGGACTGTAGTACCAGGATATTCTCTCGAAAAAATGTTCTCCAGATAACTTCTTCCTATTCCCCAGGCTTCACCAATACCAACCTCGGGGGTGGGTTATTCCTTGCACTTCTCAAGTATGGATATGAGCTCCTCTAGGTCCATCTCCTCGATATCCAGGTTCACCTCCTCGATATCTGGTTCCATCGCCTTGAGATTGGGATCAGTCACTAGGATGTTTCTGTTCGGATACGCCGCAGCTAGACAGCTGACTCTGCCGTTCCTCACGACGTACCTGGTCTGGGGATGTAACCCTCCGTAAATCCTATCATTGTCGCGATCGTGCAAGAAGAGCACGGATACGCTTCCTCTCTCCATGAGGGGACTATCTTCGATCTCGACGTGGACTGGTGGAAGTGCACCTGGTGGATCCCAGATCCCACCGTACTGTCTAACGGTCACCACATCGCCCTTTCTGACCACTCCACTAGAATCCTTTATCATCCTGAGGACCTTAATCTCGTGAAGCGTATATTCCTCGTCCTCGGGGTCCAACCGCTGATCCACGACCTCCCCGACTATCACTAGATCACTATCGTTCATTACCTCCCTGAAATTGAAGTAGTACTTGGCCCAGCTTACGTGCGCATAGGTGGTCCCCATCCCGTTTCCCTGACTTTCTGCAACACCCTCATTTCCTTCTGTTGCCTGCAGGGAAAACCAAAAACCTGACGCCAATATTGCCAGTGTAACTCCAAGTATTAGGGCTTTATTTTTCATTGGCATCACGAGTATAAATCATTCAAACCGCCAGAACCCAGAATTTTCCCTTCATTTCCCTCACCAGTATTTGTTCTCTCACAAGTAACTTAAACACATTTTGGAATTATTGTGCAAAGCCTCACCCAAAGTCTCGGCGGGAGGGATGAAACAGAAAGTAGTAAAGATAAATCAAAGAACTACTGGTGGCAGCGTTATTGGTAAAACTGCTGAATATAAAATTGAGATCAAGTTTGTAGATACAAGGCTTGAACGGGCTTATCTCAAATCAAAAACCAAAAATCCGCTGCTTTACAAATGGCTAACAACAGCATTTTATAAAATCGCCAAAAATCCTCGTATTGGGAGATATGTTCCAAAAAATCAAATCTCGAAAAAAATATATTCTAAAATACAATATCGACAATATGCGGGTATATAATCTCCCAAAAGGTTGGCGACTTCTTTATTCTATTGTTCAAGAAGAAATTTGGATTATAGCATTGATTCTTGAATGGGGAACACATACACAATATGAACGGATGATGGGGCATTAGAAAGACTTATATGTATAAATATAACAAGATAAATTGAATAAAATGACTTCAAAAAAATTGCTTTACAACCCAACGCTCGAAACTCTTCTGATGGTCGAGGATTTTATCCGCAGACACTCCGGGGAATTTACGAAATACCAAATCTGGAAACGGTTGCCCCGAAAGACAATGTATCAAACCTACTGTGTGATCTCCGATTACCTGCTTGGTTCTGGCAAAATAATGACAGATAAAGTTGGAAAAGTTGGTTGGGTATATAATCCAGAACTTGTCAGAAAGTATCTCCGCCGTGAAGATTTGACATGGAAGCCGGAAGAACATGAGGAAGAACTGAAGAGATGGAAGGCAAAAGAACGAAAAAAGTAATCACGGTATATATCTCAACTATGGAAGAGTGGAGAGAGGATTTCAAAACTAGGAGGAAACCAAAATGAAAAAATGTCGTGTTTGCAGGGGGGCCGTTGTTGAGAAAAACGTAGATGTTGAGATCGAATGCGTTGTAGTGAAGGAGGTCCCCGCCGAAGTTTGCTCTAGATGTGGAGAACAATATTTCGACACTTCCACGGCGACTTTTGTTCAGTCGGTGACTAATTTTGTTAAACAAAAAAAGAGCGAGCTATCAACAGGATTGGTCCCGGTCTGATCCCGCTCCGGATACCTAGTTTATTTTGTCACAGCTGTGACGGCATGGAACCAGCATGACCGGAAAGTGTGCTTCAGTCTTTGGCACATGTCACACCTGTGACATCACGTTGCCCGGCCTCAAAAATCTCCCAATGCCCATCGAGTTTCGGGCCGATAAAAAAACGCACACTGCTGGGATTTTCAGGGTAGCTAAATTTTTGGTTTTAGCACGCAAGCTAAATACATACCGTCTAATAAATTTTAATCCACGCTTATGCCATTCAAATATTCTGTATGGTGAGTTCGTCCCCAATTTTAATCTTTAACTCGTTGGCTAAGTTGCCCATGTTTTTGGCCAGCTCGAGCATCCCCGAGCTTCCGATGTAGCAGAGGTACCCTCCAAGCCTTACCTCGCCGAAGGTGCGGACGAACTTCACGGTCAACACTTTGCTCGCTACCGTCACGGCTAGGTTCTCGCCTACCCTCGCGAACTTCGAGATCGTGGACGCGTCGATGTTTGTCGCCAAGTTTCCGAAATCGTCCACGCTCATGATATGCCCTCGCAGTTCTGTTTCAGTCGCCATTGGTCGCGGGAGTTTAAGCAGTTTTATCCCCTTTAGTTCAGGCCCGACTTCGCTGGGTTTGACGCCAAGACTCAGGTGGGCAGCAACGGGGGCCATGATGTCTCGCCCATGGAAAGTTGACGAGACCTCCGACATCATCAGCTCTCGATTGGTTATCTCGTAGAGTTCGGCGACTCCAAACTGCTCGGCTACGAGTGTGAGAACTCCATTGTCGGGAGAGATGAAAAATAACCCATTCTTCGTCTTGAGTAGCACACACTTCCGCTCGGTCCCAACGCCGGGGTCGACAATGGTGACGAAAATCGTGCCTTCTGGGAACGCCTTCACAACCTGTGCGAGAATAAGCGCTGCTCCCCGAACGTCGTACTTCGGCACCTCGTGTGTGATGTCAACTATCTTAGCGTCAGGATTCACCGAGAGAATCGTGCCCTTGATTGCCCCTACGAAATAGTCCCTCGTCCCCAGATCGGAGAGAAGCGCGATAATACTAGAGCTCATCCTACCCCATTAGCATCGCAGTTTTCAGGCCGTAAGTTAAGAAAATTACTTCTTCTCCCCTTTCGTCTGATCGTACTGCGCCCAGTTATTTACCCAATCCTGCTTTATCTTGCCAAGCCTGTCCAAGACCATCGATTTTATCTCACTCGTCGGCATCTGGTCGCGCGCTGACTTTTCGACCTCGTCAGCGATGCTAGCGGCGACATCTGCTGGTGCTCCAACAGCGGTGCACGCGTTGACTATTTTCTGGCGTTGGAAGGGTTCGGTCTTACCATCTCGTTTAACAACTTGAATTGCCATCTTACTACCTCCAATTACACATGAATCTAAGAACTTAATAAATTGAAAGCTTTTTCAATCGAAGCCGCAACGTGATATTGAGGGCGAGCTATGCAGATGACTGAAGCAAGACGTGGCACGACGACGCTTGAGATGAAAACTGTTGCGAAGGCCGAGAGCAGGCCGGTCGAGTTCATCATGCGTGGGGTAGCAGCGGGCAGGTTGATAATCCCCCGCAACCTCAGGCGCGAAAATGTCAGCGTTAGAGGTATTGGTGAAGGCCTCCGCACAAAAGTAAACGCGAACGTGGGATCTTCTCCCGATTACGTGAACCTCGATGAGGAAGTGGAGAAAGCGAAGGTTGCAGTAAAATACGGCGCGGATACCGTAATGGACCTCAGCATCGGCGGCGAAATCGACGAGATCAGACGGCATATTCTCCGAGCAATCGATGTGCCAGTGGGAACGGTGCCGATTTATCAAGCTTGGACCGAGGCGGCCTCGCGGGGCGATGTAGTGAACGTAAGCTCCGACGATATTTTCAACGCTATCCGAAGGCACGCCGAAGATGGCGTCGATTTCGTGACCGTACACTGCGGCGTTACACGTGCGGCTATCGAGACCCTACGGCGGAGCGGACGCCTGCTTGATGTGGTGAGCCGCGGCGGTTCCTTCCTCGCGGCGTGGATAATCCATAACGAGCGGGAAAATCCCTTATACGAGGAGTTTGATTACCTGCTTGAGCTAGCGCGGGAGTTTGATTTGACGCTGAGTTTGGGGGATGGAATGCGTCCCGGTTGCTTGGCCGACGCTTCCGATGTGGTCCAGTTTCAAGAGCTGCTCACGCTGGGGGAGCTGGTAGAGCGAGCTTGGGCAAGAGATGTGCAGGTGATTGTCGAGGGTCCTGGGCACCTACCACTCGATCACATCGAGGCAAACGTCAGACTTGAGAAAGTAATATGCAAAGGAGCGCCCTTCTACGTGTTGGGCCCGGTGGTTACTGACATCGCCCCCGGTTATGACCATTGGGTTGGGGCCATCGGAGGAGCCTTCGCCGCGTGGGCTGGAGCTGATTTTCTCTGCTACCTCACCCCCGCCGAGCACCTCTGCCTGCCAAGCGTTGAGGATGTTAAAGAAGGTGTGATAGCCACAAAGATTGCCGCCCATGTGGCTGATTTGGCAAAGGGTATCGAAGGAAAGCGTGATGATGAAATGGCGAGGGCGCGTAGAAAGTTTGATTGGGCGAAGCAATTCGAGCTCGCGATTAATTCCGAGAAACCCCAAGAGCTCAGACGCCGGAGGCCACCAGCAATTGACCCAAATGTTTGCAGCATGTGTTCTAAGTTTTGTGCGATAAAGATGGTAAACACTTATTTAAAAGAAAAAACGCGGGGTATACGAGAGGAAACGCGGGGTAGTCAGAAATGAAACTTTTCACGGTTGGCCCAGTTGCCTGCCCACCCGAGGTCCTTGAGGAGATGAAGCGCCAGATGTTCAGCCATCGGAGCAAGGAATACAAAGAAGCACATCAGCAAACCGTCGAGCGGCTCCAACGATTTCTCGAAACTGAAAACCAAGTCTTCCTCTTCCCTAGTTCTGGGTCAGGCGTGATGGAAGCCACGGTCCGCAACTGCGTCGAGCGGAAGATGCTGTGCTGTATCAACGGGGCGTTTGGAAAACGGTATGCTCAGGTTGGGAAATCGAACGGAAGGGAAGTCGAACAGCTTGAGACGATGCTGGGTAAACCGACCACGCCTGAACTCCTAGACGAAAAGCTTTCATCGAGCCCGGATGTCGAGGCCGTCGCCATAATCTACAACGAAACAAGCGTTGGGCTGCTGAATCCAATTCCCGAACTGGCCAAAGTTGCGAATAAGCATGAAAAGCTCCTGTTCGTCGACGCAGTGAGCGCGATGGGCGGAGTCGAGCTGAAGGTCGACGAGTGGGGGATAGATGTGTGCTTCACGAGTTCTCAGAAGTGTTTTGGAATCCCTCCGGGACTAGCCATCGCGAGCGTGAGCGGAGATGCTCTAAGGCAGTCGGAGCGAGCTAAGAATAAAGGGTGGTACTTCGATTTCAAGCTCTACGAAAAGTATCAGAAGGAGCAAAGCGCTACACACATGACACCTCCGATTCCACAAATCCTCGCGCTCAACAAAGAGTTGGAAGTGATTAAAACCGAAGGCGGAAAGCAGAAACGCTTAGAGTTCTACTCTAAGCGAAGCCGAAGAATAAAGGATGGTGTCGAGGCCTTAGGTCTGTCACTCTTCCCGCAGAAAGGGTATGAGAGCCCAACGGTCACATGTGTGAATGCTCCGAAGGGCATCAGCGGCCTTGACGTGTACGAGAAAATGCGTGAGCGCGGGTTCGAGCTGGCAAAAGGATACGGTGAGCTGAAGGAGCGGACTTTCA
>CAZESD010000033.1:0-9656 GCA_964514945.1 Hadarchaeota archaeon (SeqCode) | reverse complement strand
ATGGCTCTCAAGCACCGAATGATCGAACCTTTCGTCGACCACCAAGTTCGAGAGGGCGTCATTTCCTACGGTCTTTCAAGTTATGGTTACGACATGCGCCTAGCGGACGAGTTCAAAATCTATGAACCTAAAAGAGAAAGCGGACTCGATCCAAAAAATTTCGACCCAGGCCTGTTCAGGGATTTCAAGGGGAAAACGTGCACGATTCCCCCAAATTCTTTTGTGCTCGGCAGATCAGTCGAGTATTTCAGGATCCCCAGGAAAGTTCTGGCTCTGTGCTTTGGGAAATCCACTTATGCCCGGTGCGGGGTGGTGGTCAACGTCACCCCTCTAGAGGCGGAGTGGGAGGGATTTGTCACGATAGAGATAGCCAACGTGGGGCCCAGACCTGCAAAGGTTTACGCGAACGAGGGGATTGCGCAGGTGATCTTCTTGGAGAGCGATGAAGAATGCTTGTCTAGCTATAAAGACAAAAAAGGCATTTATCAAAAACAAAAGGAAATAACTTTACCCAAAGTTTTATCCAAGTGATTGGCAAAACCCAAAATTCCTTTGAATACCTCAAAAGCCAGTCCGTTTTATAACGTTATTTTTTTCGTCGATTCCCCAATCTCCAAACACCGTGGGCGCATGTTTTTTTAGTATCTTCAAGATTTCTATCGCTGTTCTTCTTATCTCCCACTGGGCATCAGGCTCGCCTCTTAGCTCCACTATATGGCGCCACTCTCTGAGATTTGCAGTAACCACGATTTGACTTTCCGCAGCGTTAGGCAGTACAAATCTCGCATCTTCATTTTTAATTCCCAACTTTTGCAATTCCACATATGTCTTTCTGGCGTTATCCATGAATTCAGTGAAAATAGAATGGGCCTCAGGGTTGTTTTTTATCGATTGGGGTTCAATAAAATTAAAGTTGCTTTCATCGACATACCTTTGCGATTGTTGGATAAACGAACATAATCTGTGCCTCACCAGTTGATGCGTAAATGCTCTTGAAACCCCGGAAATTCTAAATGTGGCATAAGCATGTTCCAAAACTGAAAGATGCCCTCTTTCAATGAGCATTCTTATGAACGCCTTTTCTGTATCCTTCCCCTGCTTCCCAAATGACAAATAAGATGTGCGCCCAGCCGTTTCTATCAGTTTTTCTGCATCTGGAGTAATGAATAGCAGTTCAACTTTCATTTTTACCTACCAAACTGCCTCAAGCGTAACTTATCACGATGCTCCTTATCACGTCCGCGACATCCTCGCAACGATCCGCAACGTTCTCCATCCTATCTATTGTTTCCTTTAACATCACGCAAAATCCAGTCGTTTTCGATCGATTAATCCAAGCGACGAGTTTCGGCACAAGTTGATTCATCCGGAAGTCGTCGATGCTCTCCTCTATCCTCTCCGCTTCGTTTGCTAGATCGATCGCGTCGCGTGGGTTTTGGGTTAACATCCTCAGCGCGTTGCTCACCGACTCTACTATGTCGACGAGGCTATCCGACATGGTCTTTAGCCCCGCCTTCAGATCTTTATTGATCTTTCCTAGCGGGATGAGTCTCAACCTCCTCGTCGCCGCTTCCGCATTCGTCGCAATATCGTCAGCGGTTAGAATGAGCCTTATGATCTCCTCTCGATTTATCGGGTGAAAAATTCCCTTGGAGAGCTTCTCGATGACCTTTCTCTTGATTTCGTCCGCTTCCCTTTCTCTATCAGCGACTTCCTTAAAAGCGCTCTTCATCTTTGTCGCGTCCGATTCACAAAACGCGTAGACTGTCTTTTTTAACCCAATGATGGTCGCAATGAGTTTGTTCATGTGCTCCTCGCAAAGCTTGATGACTTCCTTTTCCTTTTCTTTTCCCAACCAGATGAGCGAACTCCTTGATTTCACTCTTATACCTCCAAGAAATATTGAAACGATTCTATTTAAAATATCGCCGCCTAGAGCTTTTCCACGCCATCGTATCTCACGTTGGTATGAAAATGTTGAACAGCCCGAAGAATACCGCGCTCAAAATAACTACAACGGGGATCGTTATCCCCCATGTCAAAAGAATTTTTCCAACCGTGCGCTTGTTCACGCCCCTAAAACCCATTGAAGCTATACCAACGCCTATGATTGCCCCTATGCTTGAATGAGTAGTTGAAATTGGTATTCCGAACCCAATGAGATAGTATGGGACGACTGTGAAAAGAAAGATTACGAATGCGTTGGCGTACTCGCCTGCAAGCCCGGTCAGTGGATCAAGACGCGTAACCCTGAAGCTTGAAGTTCTGATTACACGGTAACCCCAAGTAAGACCGCCTACTGCCATGCCAATGCTTCCGAGTAAGGCGAGTATTATCATCACTTCCATTGTCGGTGCCCCCGATATTGCCATGGTTGGGGTTACGAAGGCTCCGGTAGCATTGGCCATGTCGTTCGCACCAAACGCGAAAGCAGAAAAGCACAGGGCGACGATGAGAAGATTGGACATTAATTTTACGTTTCCAGCCCTATCTGTGCGCTCACCGCTTTGGGGGGTTTGATATTTTTCGTGAATCCAGATTGTACCAACGGTTCCGAGTATTGTCGCACCCAAGAGACTCACAACAATAGATTCCAACAGGGGCAATTCAAAAACTTTCTGACCAATGGTAAGCATGGAGGCAAAACCCAAAAGGAAAAGAAGTAGATAGCTCAGGATCATGTCCGTTTGTTTCTTCCTAGGTTTTCTAAAGTATGCGCGGAAGGCATAGAAGAGTCCAAACGCTACAAGAATGGCTAAGAGCGGTGAGATCAACAAGCTGCCAAAGATTATGAAAACCTTATCCCAGTTCACCAATTGGGGAGCTGCGATAAGTCCAAAACCCAGAACTCCTCCAATGATGGCGTGAGTGGTGGATGTCGGCAAGCCTTTCCACGTGCAAAGGGCGACGAAGAGGCCCGCTGCAAGTATCGCGGCGAAACTTCCCAGAATCATCACTCCCTCGGGCAGCGCCTCCTTGGGGATGATGCCTCGATCGATCGTTTTCATCACGAATGGACCGAGGAGTATTCCACCGAGTGCAGCAAATATCGCAAAGAGGATAACAGCTTTTTTCATCGAAATGGCGCCTGAGCCCACTGCACAGTCAGTAGGATTGGCAGCGTCGTTTGCCCCTAGGTTCCACGCCATTAAGAGGCAGAGGAGAATGCCGACAGCATAAACGAGTAGGATAATCATTGATCGCCTCCCATCCCTTTCATGCTGGAAGGAAAAGCAATATATACCTCACTTTTTATCCACTCAGGCGAAGTTAACGTCATCTGGGAATTCTCTGGCAAGTGTTAATAATTAAGGTGGATAAATAAAAGAGGAAGTCATCAAAGGGTGGTTAAATTCCCACCTAGTCGTGCTGAGATTAGGAGATTCCAACGGGCTGTTGAGGAGGTAGTTTCATTCCTCAAGCCGAGGCTGGGCGGCGATACCCGCGTCAAGATCATCTCCCACTCAGATGCCGACGGGATAGCCGCAGCAGCGATTATGGCGAGATGTCTTTACACCTACAACGTTCCCCTTAACGTTGAGTTCACACGTCCGTTAAAGCCGGACGAAATAGCCCAGCTCGGGAAGGGGAACCACGATTTCTTCATGTTCATCGACCAAGGAAGCAGCCAGATCGAAGCGATCCACAAGTTCATCCTCGGTAGGAAACGCGATGTCGTCGTAATCGACCACCACCCCGGGGAATTCCCGGATCACCCTAACTTAGCTTATTTGAACCCTCATACATGCGGGCTCAACGGCGCGAAAGATGTGAGCGCTAGCGGCGCCGTTTACTCCGTCGTCGAACAGCTAGACCGAAGCTTCAGGCCTCTTGTTGGGCTCGCAATCGTGGGGGCAATCGGTGACCGCCAAGAGCTCTTCTCGGGCTTCACTGGCATCAATGATACCTTAGTGAAGCGGGCAATCGACTTAGGCTTCCTGCGCGTGGGCGAGGGGCTTAGGCTGATTGGGCGCACCTTGAGTCAGGTGGTAGAGTGTTTGAGGTTGACGACAAGGCCCTACATTTCCGCTCTCTCCGGAAACCCATCTGCCTGCCGCTCCCTCGTCGACGCACTTGGGATCTCGCCCTCTAGCACCTTGGTCGAGCTCGGCTTGGAGGCGGAACGAAAGCTACGAGATGCAATCCCGGCCCGAGTCGGCCCCCCTGCGACTAATGAGGAGTTCTGCCGCACGCTTTGGGGAGCAACCTACACCTTAGTTACGGAGGACTTGGTCGGCCCACGCGACCTCGGAGAATACGCAGCGATGCTTGACGCCTGCGCCAACCTCCGCAAACCCGAATTCGGCTTCGCCGTGGCGGTGGGTGATCGATCGGCGCAGGCTGAGGCACTCGCCCTACTGAACCGCCACCAGGAGCAAATGCTGAGGACGCTGGAATGGCTCGTCTCCCACCTCGACTCCTTCAAGCTCACGCCGCGATTGAGGTACATATACTTCGGTAATGTGGTGGACTCAGCCATGGTGGGCGAGGCGCTCTCGCTCGCGATTGAGTCTGGGCTCGTCGCCACAGACCTCCCGATTCTAGGGATCACGGACGTTAGCGCGGAGGAGATCAAGGTCTCGGCCCGAAGTACCCCTAGACTAGCGATGCAGGGTGTAGATGTCGGACGGACTCTGGCTGAAGCCGCGAAGGCAGTGGGAGGCAATGGCGGAGGCCACGATGTCTCGGCCGCGGCTCGGATACCGCGGGAAAGGATGGACGAATTTATCGTCAAGATCGACCAAATGCTCTCGGGAGGCAGTAAATGAACTACGGAGGACGCTTATGCGAATGCGCGCGAAAGTGAGCTGCACCTATGGAGGCGAGGGTATTTCGAAGGCGATAGCCGTTGCGCTAAGGCCGGATAGCCATCAAGCTCCAAAAGGTATTCGGGTGGCGACAGAGGCACGAGGCACGCAGGTGGTCAGCACGATAGAGCTTGACGGCAAAATTGAGACTCTCTTGGCAACGCTCGACGACTTGCTAGCGTGCACATCAACTGCTGAAAGCGTGATTCAAGGCGGAAGCTTTTCATAGGCGTGAATTTTATGGAAATTAGGCGATTGGTTGCGATTCAAGCTTAAAGCGAAATGTACTCTTAGCCGCAAAGCCAAGCAAGCGGAAGTCGACATAAAGGCGGCGATAGCTGGGGCTAGGCCGCTCCTTTTGAAGGGCGCTCCGAAAGGCAAGGAGGCTGAGGCCGCGAGGGTTGTCAAGTGGCGCGTCGTCGGCAAAGAGTTGGAGCTCGAGATCGAGTCAGGACGTTATGTTCGCGCGCATGATGCTTTGCTCAGGCTCGTCAAGCTCTTGGGTGAGGAGCTGGGAAAAAAGCACAAGCTCGGCCTCCGTGCGATGAGGGCGCAGGAGTACCGCATCGTCCTACCTTTCGCTGAGCTTTCGGAGGAGGCGAAGCGTGAACTAGATGGCCTGCCGTGTAAAGTAGAAGTTGAAAAGCAGGCCGTGATCCTGATCCTGCGTGAGTTGAGCGAGGCGGATCTGCGCGGGCGCGTCGTGGACAGGCTTGTTTCGATGGTCGAGGATATTCTCGCTCGCGTGCCGGCTCGGGTAGTTGCACCCAAAATCATCAAAAAGGGAAAATCCGTCAAGCACCTCTTCAAGGAGGATCCCTTCAAAGTGGCGAAGCGGCTGGGCTGGATATCCGAGTTCCCAGGACGCGGGCAGTGGGTTTATGCCGCCCCCTACACTAAGCTGCTCCGAGCCCTCGAGGACATCATCATCGAGCGGGTCGCAGTGCCACTAGGTTTCGAGGAGGCGATGTTTCCCAAGCTCATCCCGCTGGAGGTCATGCAGCGAATGCCGGGCTACCTTGATGGGGTGCCCGAAGGGATGTATTATGTTTGCCCCCCACCACGTGAGCCCGAGGCTTTCACGGATTTTAAGCAAAAGCTGAAGCTGACAAAGCGGGTGGCCGTGGAGGAACTAGATAAAGCCCTAAAGGCTCCCGCCTACGTGCTCGCTCCTGCGCAGTGCGAGCCATTCTACGAGATTTTCAGTCGACGCCGCATCCGACTCGAAAACCTGCCAGCTAAGCTCTTCGACCGCAGCGGGTGGACCTATCGATGGGAGGGAGGAGGCGTAGAGGGCTTCGTGCGCACCCAAGAGTTTAGGCGGATTGAGTTCGTCTTCCTCGGCGAGCCGGGTGATGCTGTTAAGATTCGAGATAAAGTATTGGATAAAAGTTTGGGGCTTGTGGATGAGCTGGGGCTCGAGTGGCAGCTCTTGGTCGCGACCCCCTTCTACATGCGCGAGGGCGGCATCGAAGCCGATGTGAGCGACTCGAGCAAGGTAGCGACTTATGACCTCGAGGTGGCGCTGCCCTACAAGGGGGATTGGCTGGAGCTGGGCTCCTACAACGTACACCGCGCGAAGTTCGTGGAAACTTTTAAGATAAAGGAAGCTAAGGGACAAGAGATTTGGACGGGCTGCTGCGGCTTCGGCACCACGCGATGGGTAGCAGGATTTCTCGCACAGCATGGGTTCGATCCCTCGCGATGGCCGAAGCTCGTGCGAAAGCGAGCCGAGCCGTTGCCGCAAACCTCGAAGGTGGTTGAGTAAATGGCAGAAGAGAAGAAACGGGTCGTGAAGAAGTCTTGGCGAGAAAAGGAGTGGTACGACATCGTCGCTCCTCCCATGTTCGGCAACGCAAAGATAGGTGAAACTCTCGCCTCCGACTCGAGTCAGCTTATCGGGCGAGTCTTCGAGACTACACTGGGCGACCTCATCGAGGACTTCTCGAAGTCTCACATTAAACTATACTTCCAAGTGAAGGGCGTCGAGGAGGGCCGCGTGCTCACCAGCTTCATAAGTCACGACATGGCTCGCGATTACATCCGGAGCCAGATCCGACGACGGGCGACACGCATCAGCGACATCTCAACCGTGACGACCCAAGACGGCCACAGGCTTAGAGTTAGCTCGATTATCACAACACTCCGCCGTGTCCAGAGCTCGCAGCTCGAAGCAATCCGCAAGGACATGCGAAAGGTTGTCGAAGACCGCGCCGGGAAGCGGACGTTCGACCAGTTCGTGCAGGAGGTCGTGCTGGGGAAGCTCTCTGCCGACCTCTATAAGGAAGCAAAGAAATACTGTCCGGTTAAGCGAGTCGAGGTCTGGAAGACGAAGGTGTTGGCCGGGCCAGCGTAGTTGGCAATTCTCATGCGCAAGCTCTTCGGTACCTCTGGCGTTCGAGGCGTGGTGGGAGACCAACTAACTCCTGAGCTTGCGCTCGATCTCGGCCTAGCGCTTGCAACATATCTTGGTGGCAAAGGCAGCGTCGCCCTGGGCAAAGATCCCCGCACCTCCAGCGACATGATTGAGAGCTGCTTAACATCGGGGTTGCTTTCGGGGGGTTGCGATGTTATGAAACTAGGTGTAGTCCCAACTCCTGCCGTGAGCTTCGCGGTGCGGCAGTTTAGAGCCAAAGCCGGCGTCATGATCACCGCTTCGCACAACCCGCCCGAGTACAACGGGATCAAGTTCTGGGGTAGCGATGGGATGGCGTACACTCCCGAACAGGAAGAAGTAATCGAACGAATTTACTTCGGCAAGCAAATGAAGTCTACCGCTTGGGACCGAATAGGCAAAGTCGAGGCGATTGATGTTCTGCCGAGCTACATCGACGAGATTATGGGCGCTGTCAAGCTAAAGCGGAGCTACAAAGTCGTGGTCGACTGCGGCAATGGGGCGGGCTCCGTGGTGACGCCCTACTTGCTTCGAAAGCTGGGTTGCAAAGTGGTGACGTTGAACTCGCAGCTCGACGGCTTCTTCCCTGGTCGCGGGCTCGAGCCCTCACCCGAGAATCTGGGGGAGCTCTGCAGCGTGGTGAAATCAATTGGCGCCGATCTCGGCATCGCGCACGATGGTGATGCGGATCGAGCCGCCGCTGTCGACGAGCTTGGGAGGGTTGCGCAGCCCGACAAGCTCTTAGGGTTAATCTCGGCCCACCAGATCAGGCGGAAGGAGGAAGTCGTGGTAACGACCGTTGATGCTTCGAGCGTCGTTGATGATTGCGTTGCTAAGCAAGGCGGCAAAGTAGTACACACGCGTGTTGGCGACGTCAGCGTGGCAGCAGCAATTAAAAAACACGAAGCAGTCTTCGGCGGGGAGCCCAGCAGCGCCTGGATCTTTCCCCGCGTTCACCTTGCGCCAGACGGGCCTCTCGCGACGATTAAAATTTTGGAACTACTCGATTCAACTGGTAAGAAACTTTCCGAATTGCTCGACATGCTGCCAGAGTATCCGACGGTGAGGGAAAAGGTGGCATGCCCAAACGAGAAAAAGGCGGACGTGATGAAAAAATTCAAGACTCACGCAAAGCGAGAGTTTCTGGGCGTCAAGAGAATCCTCACCATCGATGGTGTCAGGCTCGAGTTCAAGAGCGGTTGGGTGCTCGTCAGGCCTTCAGGAACCGAGCCATACATCCGCGTGACCGTGGAAGGTAAGACCCCGACGCGAGCGAAGGAAATCGCTAGAAAGGCGGTAAAAATATTGAGGAGCGCCATGCAAGGTTAACTTTTTAACCTTGAATCTCAGGCCAAGCCATCGAAGCTCTTAAGCAAATCCCTGAATTCGCGCGAATTTTTTTTCATCGATGAGGTAAACCGAGCCGCCGATCTTGTGCCAGCTCTTCAGAGGGAGCTCGGAGAGAATGCGTTTTAAGTTGATGTGAAATCATCGCTTTTACTTAGCTTTACCGCGGGGCTCCCACATGGACAAGATCCATTTAGTACCATGTACGGCCGTGAACTATCGCTGATAAGTAATTTACCATGTTTTTTATTAGCCTAACATCAACTAACATTTGGGATGGCGGTGAAAGCGATCGTTCTTGCAGCGGGCCTCGGAACTAGAATGCGCCCGCTCACGTTCACGAAGCCAAAATTCCTGCTCCCAGTAGCTGGGAAGCCCGCCCTCGACCATGTGCTCCTGCTCCTGAGGAATGCCGGCATCGACGAAATTGCGATGATTGTAGGTTACGGGCGAGAGCAAATCGTCGAGCGCTATGGCGATGGCTCAGAGCTTGGGGTGAAGCTCAAGTATTTACATCAAAAGAAGTTGCTCGGCACCGCGAACGCCGTTTCGCTTGCTAAGGATTTCGTGAGCGGAGAGAGTTTTATCGTGATGAATGGCGACACCCTGATTGACCAAGAGTCGCTCAACGCGCTCCTGAAACGCTACGAAAAACAGGGGGCAAGCAAAAATTTTGGTGGAATCATGGCAATCATCGAGGTCGATGAACCCGAGCAGTTCGGGATAGTTTTTCTGAAGGGAGAAAAAGTCAGCGAGATAGTTGAGAAGCCGAAGCGGGTCAAGAACAGGCTAGCGAACGCGGGCGTATACATTTTCAATCCCACAATTTTTGAGGCGATCAAGAAGACGAAGAAATCCAAGCGGGGAGAGTACGAGCTAACAGCATCGATGCAAATTTTGATCAATAACGGCAAGGCGATTTACACCTCGCCACTCAATTTATGGACTGACATCGGCAGGCCCTGGGATTTGCTGGTGGCGAACGATTACTTCTTGCGAGGGCAGCGCGGCGAAATACACGGCGAGGTTGAGGTGGGCGCTTATATCGAAGACAACGTTTACATCGGAGAGGGCTCGCGAATTCGCTCGGGCTCCTACATCTTGGG
>CAZESD010000032.1:0-9747 GCA_964514945.1 Hadarchaeota archaeon (SeqCode) | reverse complement strand
AGCTCGGATATCATCGGGAAGAGAACGACCACCAAGGGGGTCACGAGGTACCACAGGATGCGTGCAGCCGGCTGCGCGGTCTGGTAGAAGCCGACCTGTTTCGAGGACCAAAAACCGGCGATCATCAGGGTATCCGTGTAGCCGATTATGAGTCCTCCAAGTCCACCGATGAACACTGGCAACGCGAATACAAACAGCTTTTTAATCAGTGATTTTGTAATCTGGACTTTTTCCTTGATGACTCGGGGATAACCCTTCCAGAAGAGGAAAAAACCGAGAACCGCCACGACCAAAAAGGCGAGCAGATATGCGTAAGCGGCCCCCTCGATACCAATACCGAATAGGCCAACGAGGAGTATCGCCGAAAGGAGGACGAAGAAAATTTCAAATAAATTCATCGACGCATATGCTGGCATGTTCTGAAAGCCCTGAAATGTCCACCTGAAAGTGAAGGAAAAAATTGCCATGAAGAACCAGATGCTCAAAATCTTGACCACAAGCGACGCATTTGCCATCCCGACAACAGCCAAATCCTCAGGACTAGAGAATGCGAGGACGATCTGATCGGAAAATATGAACAACATCACTGCGACCAGAAACGCGAGGATTGCCTGAAAGAGCAGGGTAAATGTCATGGACGATTTTATCTCGCCGAACTGCCTCCGGAGCTTGAACTCGGGGATGTGCTTCACTAAAGCCGAACCTAGGCCAAAATCACGGAAAAGCGCGAAGAAGAAGACCAACGCGATGGCCGTGTAAAAAAAGCCGTATTCTTCAACGCTGAACGAACGCGCGAAGAACATGCGCAGCAGAAACGCTATGAAGCCCGATGCGACGAGCGCCACGAAGACGATGGCACTGCCCTTGACCAAGCGTCTGGCATAGGTTTTGGGTTCTGGCATTTCATCCTCCTTCTCGAACGGTTCCACCGTGATATCTGCCTAAATCATTAAAAATAGCGAGCCCGCGGGGATTCATCTAAGCGGGAAACAGGCAATCAAGCTTTCAGACATGGGTGCTGATCCATTCCTGAACAGCTTTGACGATGCGTTTTACGCTCTCCTCTATGAGAACGTCTCCCTTTTCTTTAGAGGCTTCACTGACTCTTCCATGATAACCAGCCCAAGTCTCTCGATGAGTTTCCCCACACACTACATGAATTACCTCATTCGCGCTTCCGGGTTTTAGGTCGATGTCTTTCCCTTTGCTCAGCTCCACCGCCTCGGGTTTGATCGCTTGAACTACTGAAGTTTCCAGCGGACCACCGTGACCGTGCCCCCCGCTTTGAGAGAAGAAGCCCAATGAATTAACGAAAGACTCTGGGAGCGTCTGCCACCAATTAATTAGCAGGACAAATCGATCCGGAAATTCATCAGAAATAACCTCCCCCGCGGCCTTGACCACCTCGATATTTCCGTCGTGCGCGTTTAGCACGAGTATCCCTTTCACATCTGTTGCTAGGATACCACGAAATACCTCGGTCAGATACCCGATTATTGTCTCTGTTCTTACGGATACGGTTCCCGGATATCCCTTAGTGACTGATGGGCAATGACTGTAGGCAATTAGGGGGAAAAGTACTCCCCCTAGTCTTTTTGCAACCCGTTCTGCGAGAGCGGTGGCGATGATGCTGTCAGTGCCGAGTGGAGCATGAGGCCCGTGGAACTCGATACTCCCCATCGGAAGAATTCCCAAGGAGGCCCCACGAAGCTGTTCCTTGGCACGAAATCCGGTAACGTTAAGAACCTCAACATGTTTCATTCTATCCAATCACCCATTTCCAATACTTTGATTTAAGATTGATGCAGTACGGCACAAAATGGCGGGCCCGCGGGGATTCGAACCCCGGATCTGCAGCTTAGAAGGCTTGCGGGTCTGAAAACTTGCCGCCTTATCCTTTTGACCATAAAGTAACTGTAAAGTAATTAACTTAACGACTCGTAAAGAAAATCGTAAAGTTTTTTCAATTTTTAAGGTAAGAAGAACATATTTAAATAAAGTAGAACAATTAAAAGCAGGGGGAACGATGATACCAGGATCCGCTCTGAGGATAGTGAATGTCGTTTTGAACAGCGGGAAGCCGCTTTCCCTGCGCGAACTCTCAAAGGAAGCACAGGTTCCCCTATCGAGGTGCTCCCGCTATATCAATGAATTGGAAAGGCTGGGCTACGTGCGAAAAAGGCCAAGAATAAAAGTGATAAACGAAGAACTGGTCTACCTCATAGCATACGGTCGCCCGCTGAAATCGTTAAAGACGACCAACTTCGAGAGCCTCGAGAGACCCCAGTACCTGATAAAAAAAATAGCCGAACTAGCTGGGGAGAGACTCGCCTATGCCTACACCCACCTCGCGGGGGCGGAACTCGTTGCCCCATATGTCGTGCCAAACGAAGTCTATGCATATGTTAAGGAGGAGCAACTAGGGAGATGGACCGAGATCTTCGAGAAAAACCAGATTTATCCGGGCGAGGGAGGTTCAATTCATTTGGTGGTATCCGATCTGAATCCGTTTTACGGTGCACGGGAGGTAAGGGGTGCCAAGGTGGTTTCGAACTTCCTACTCTTTGCGGATCTCTACAGCTGTGGCGGTAGGGAGCGCGAGGCGGCGAAATTCTTGGCGGAGAGGATGGGGCTGAGAGTTTGATCTACGATCCTTTGGAAACAGAGGCTTCGAGAAAGGTCCTGCTCGAACTTCTCGACGAGCTCAAACCCGGTGAGAACTTCGGCCTCGTCGGCGGATGGGCGGTGCACTCCCTGATAAACGAAAATTTCCTCCGGGCCACTGGACGGGAGTTTCTGAGATCCCGCGACATAGATGTCTTCATCGACTGCAAGAGCAATTTCCCCCGCCAGTTTGCGCGTACAATAAAAAAAATTGGCTTTGCACCTGGCGAGTACAGGTTCAGGTACACTCTGATCCTAGACCGGGACTCGATGAAAAAATTGAGCGAGGACGAAGCGAGGAGAAAACAGGCCTTTGAGCTGATTTACGTGTTTCTCGATGTGTTGGGTAATGGGGAGAGCAACGCGGTTGGGGTCTGGCTGAACGAAATCGTCGCCAAGGTGATCGACAGAAAAGCGATGAAGATTCTGGCAATAGACGGGCGGAAAGTGTTCGTGCCTAAAGAAGATTTTCTCTTTTTGCTGAAGGTAGACTCCTTCCTGAAAAGGGAGACGAAGGAAAAGCGGATGAAGGATGCCTGCGACATTTACGGTTTGCTCTTCTACTCACCCGCAAAAATTTTGGAACTCGTGAAAGAGGACATGTGGAAATCAGAAATTGTGAGTCGCGGACTTGAAGCAATGCTCGAGGATGAAACAATGGAGTTTATCGCGGGTACACTCTTCGGCGACAGGCTCAAATCTGGCTTGGTGAGGCGGAACCTGTCTCAGCTGTTGGAGGCGCTGAGCCCAAGAAGCTCGAGATGAGCACAGGTGATGAGCGTGCAGGATTATTACGAGATCAATGAGAGAATATTTACTCCTAGCCTATGAAATCGAATTTCCATCAAGCGCTAAGTTGCTTAATCTTGCCCCCGTATTCAACCACCAGCGACCAGCTAGGTTCCTGCCAAAATATACCTATGACTTTGAACGACCCAAACTTCCTTTTGGCCGAGTTCAAAAGCTCAAGTACGCCGGAGGGCCTATTTCCGAAGCAAAGCTCGGATGAGTCGACAGCAACCCGCTCTGCCTTCAACAGCAATTTCCCAATCTCATCTCGTAGGGCCCTTGTAGGGATACGGGCTCCAGCCTCGTGGCATCCTTTTACCAATTTTTTGAAGCCCCTCCTAGCACGGATAATCTCGCAATAAAGCCTTTCTAGCTTAGGATGCTTCGACGCGCCCTGAATGATTTCCCAGTCAGACATCGGCATCGCACCAGTCTCTTTAACTATGAGTGCCCTCAAGGCATGCCTTGCGCAATGGTATGCGCAGTTAATAGATTCACATAAATCTAGGCCGGAGAAATAATCGTTGATAGATATCGAAAGCGCGCGAAATGCGTGGTCGATCGATGTCTTAACCGTTTGCTCGGTGGGTCTGAACTCAGCCTTCCTCGCCCTTGAAAATGCTCCTTTGTCGTGAAAGACGGTCCCTTTAAGCATCAGGAGGGCACCCGGGCTTCCTGCTTTAAGCATTGAAACGAACTCCCTGCAGGAGAGTACGACAAGAGAGAGGGAATAGTCGACGGAGGAGGCCAGACGCCTGATTTGACTTTCCAAGCTCCCTGACCGGCGGTCGACTATCACAAGCACATCAATGTCGCTCAACCCTTTCAGGAAGTCGGACGGTCTATTGACGGAGCCAAATGCAACTATCGACCTGATTCTATGTCGAACGCGCTCATCTTTTAATAAAACCTCGCTGAACTTCGATGCAACTTCGAGCGGCCTTCGCTTATGGTCTAACCTTGCCTTGAGCATGGGCATGGACTTCCCTCAAATCAGTATCTCGCTCTTGAACTCTAAACATCTTAACCGTTGCGTAAAAAACGGTGAAGATCAGGGAATGGTAGGATGTATCGAAATTTAGCCGAGATATTGAGTCCCCAAAATGATAAACTGCCACTAAGGATTCGTTACCCTACACAAATTATCGCAATCCCCTATCATTCAAGTTGGCGGGCCCGCAGGGATTCGAACCCCGGATCTGCAGCTTAGAAGGCTTGCGGGTGTTGCCACTTGCCGCCTTATCCAGCTTGGCCACGGGCCCATGTTGAATTTAGCGCGAGATGATTTAATATGTATGATACAATTATTCACGGTACCCATGTCGAAACTCTTCGGCACCTTCGGCGTCCGAGGCCTCGCAAATCGAGAGCTGACCCCCAAGCTAGCGTTTGAACTCGGCCTAGCCCTAGCAACACACCTGAATGGCAAGGGAAAAATCGCGGTTGGGCACGATAATCGCACTTCAAGCGAGATGTTAGAGCATGCCTTAATCGCTGGCCTAACGGCTGGCGGGTGTGAAGTGCTTAAGCTAGGCTTAACGCCCACGCCTGTGCTCTCCTTTGCTACCCGTCACTTCTCGTGTGACGCGGGCGTCATCATCACCGCCTCTCATAACCCCCCTGAGTACAACGGGATCAAGTTCTGGGATAGCGAGGGCGCTGGGTTCGAGCGCAAGCGCGAGCGGGAGATTGAGCGCATCGTTTTTAAAGGGGGGAAGCGGGTAAGCTGGCAATACATCGGGCACGTAAGTGGGGCCGACGCTCTAGAGCCCTATATCGATGCCATGTTGAAGCGTGTCCCAAAGTTCAAGCGCGGGCTAAAGGTTGTCGTAGATTGCGGTAATGCTACGGGCAGCGTGGTGACACCTCGTTTGCTACGAGAACTGGGCTGCAAGGTAGTCTCGCTCAACTGCCAGCTAGACGGCACTTTTCCGGGGCGCAAGCTCGAGACAGTTCCAGAAAACTTGGGGGAGCTCGCTAAAACCGTCGTCGCCTGCAAGGCCGACCTGGGGGTAGCCCACGATGGTGACGCGGATCGAACGTTGATCGTGAACGAGCGGGGCGAGATCCTCAGCGGCGACCGCACCTTCGCGCTCGTGGCGCTGCATTACCTTCGCGAACGGAAGCGCCCCCGCATCGTGACCACGGTGGCCACCAGCGCTGTGCTTGATGATATAGCTTCGAAGCTCGGCGGCGAAATCGCACGCACGCGAGTGGGGGAGCCTGAGATTATCGGAGAATTTCGAAAGCGGGGTGGCGACATTGGTGGCGAAGAGAACGGAGGCGTCATCTTCCCAGATTGGCTGCTCTGCCGTGAAGGTATCATGACCGCTGTGAAGTTCATTGAGCTGCTCGACCGTACTGGCATGAAGGTTTCGGAATTAAATTCCACGCTGCCTCGTTACTCGCAGATTAAGCAAAGAGCCAAATGCCCGAACGAACTTAAGCCCAAAGTCCTCAAAGCCCTCGTCAAGCGCCTCGCTAAGTACAAACTAGACCGCACCGATGGTCTGCGGGTGATCTTCGATGACGGCTGGCTCCTGCTCCGGCCCTCTGGGACCGAGCCTATCTTTAGATGCTTCGCCGAGGCTCGCGATGAGGAGCGGGTAGAGAAGCTGGTAAAACTTGGGATGCGAGAACTGAAGGAATGCATTCGAAAGTTGTCGTGATTTTTCAACTTGGAGAGACGAACTATCCCCGTTTGCTTGACGCGTGTTCACCAACGATGTTTATTTTGGCCCCACACTTCGGACACTGCTTATCTTTTAACTCATAGCGCGTGACGCTGAACCCGTAACGCTCAATTAGCAGCTCACCGCACTTGGGGCAGTGGGTGTTGTCCCCCTCATGTCTAGGGACGTTTCCAATGTAGACATAGTGCAGCCCCTCCTCCTTGGCTATTTTCACCGCTCGTTCAAGTGTTTCTACCGGTGTTTGCGATCGGTCCGTCATTTTATAGTGGGGGTAGAAGCGGCTGAAGTGGGTGGGAACCTCAGGGCCGAGCTTTTCAAAAACCCATTTACAGAATTTTCGGATTTCCTCAGAGCTGTCGTTCTCACGGGGGATCACCAAATAGGTCACCTCGAGATGAGTGCCGTGCTCGACCATCCACTCACATGTCTCTAGGACTGGGTTGATGCTCGAAACCCCGCATATCTTTCTGTAAAAATCATCGTTAAACGCCTTGACATCGACATTGGCTGCGTCTAGATATGGCCCGAGTTCCTGTAGCGCCTCGGGGGTCATGTAGCCGTTGGTCACGTATACGTTGTAAAGATCCTCGTGGTGCGCCAGCTTCCCTACATCGATAGCATATTCCGTGGCTATCGCCGGTTCCGTGTAAGTGTGAGCTATACCTTTACAGTTATAGTGTTTAGTGAGCTCAATTAATCGCTCTGGTGAAAGATCCTCATAATGTATGTCCTCAACACCTACCTGCGAGATTGTCCAGTTCTGGCAATGGAGACAGCTGAAGTTGCATCCGGGAACTGCTATAGAAAAGACGTTGCTCCCAGGCCAGAAATGATAGAGCGGTTTTTTCTCGATAGGATCCACTGCCATAGAAACTATCGAGCCGTAAACTAGAGTGTAAAGTTTGCCATCTATGTTTTTGCGCGCTTTACAAAAACCGAGTTTACCCGGCAGGATGATGCAATATCTGGGACACAAAATACATTGAACCTTTCCCTCTTCCAGTTCTTTCCAAAACCTCGCAGGCTTTTTCATTATCTCCCCAATGAAGTATCTACCCTAGAAGGTATGTTTTTTACTGTAGGCAAGAAAAGCTCTTTGTACGCATTCTCTCACTTCTCTTTTTATCTCTGCCTTCAGAGAAAGGACCTTGTCCCTCACTTCCAGCCAACGTGTTTGCTTTTGAATTCTAAGCAAGAGATCCCATTTTCTTTTCTTCTCTGAATGTCTTATCGGCAACTGTTGTAGAAGCTGTATGATATCATCTTTTCTAGAGAGTTCCAATCGCCAGTAATCTGTCCTAAGCTTCGAGAACCCATCATCCGTGCCTTTCTCTTTATCTAGGACTAGTCTTAGATGGTAACCTATCTCACGCAATTTTTTGTAAAAATCTCTAAGCAGGTTAAAATCTTCCGAGCATATTCTAAAGTAACACACTATTTGTTCACGATTGGGACTCATGATGATACTCCCCTCGGCATCTGTATACCCTGCCAAAAATGCCAGAAACAGATCCTTACTAAACAGTATCTCAGTAGCGATGAACTCCGGTTTTTCCACCAAGAAATAAAAGGAGGTATCTAAATCGACAAAGACACGCCACCGAAAGGTTTGCGCGCGTTTGTTGTACTCCGGACACATCCCCACACTGGCATACCCCTCAAAGAGGCTTTTGAACAACTCAACCATTGCAGGATGCGATGTGCACACCTCTACCCTAATACGCTTTCCTTTCCATCGAGCTGATAAGTCTCCAGCTCTCAGGCCAAGCAAATAACTCCTCTCGATGGGATCTCCAGAAAAAGGCAATTTTTGTTGTTTGAGATTAGACTCCCCTATTTTTCGCCGAGGAATATTAAATTTGACCATTCGTTGATGAACAGTCCATTCGGATACGCCAAATTTTTCTGCGATTTCAGCTATCGACATTCCATTTTCCCAATAGAGTGTGTAAAGTGTGTGCGAATCGATTTTGGCCCGTAACCAGTCCCTGTTGCTTCTCAGCGGCAGACCAGCTTTAAACATCATTTTTCGCACAGTTGCCTGGCTCTTTCCAATTATTTTCGCGATTTCGCGGGTCGACAACCACCGCGTCCAATACAGATATTCTAACAAATCTTGGGTTATGTTTAACATTGGTTGCCTCCACAGTCGAGCTTATGATGAGTGTTTAAGCGCCTTTGGGGGAGAGAGGTCGGTGAAAGTAATTTATAAGGCTTATAAAGGCCATCAAACACGACTAGACCCTAAGCCATTTTTTGAGCACTTTCACGCTTCCAGTCTAAGCGGCATCGAAAGTATTCCGTCTTCATTCCCACTTGAAAAGCAGGTTTTCCCGCGGCGGTTTTTATAATAGCGGGCACGATATCAAGTGGGGTCTGAAATGAGTGAAAGGGAGAAAGAAATCGAGCGCAGCGCCGAGGAAATAGTCGAGTCATTCGTACGCGCGGCGGAGGAGCTTCCTAAGCTTAAGGAAACTTACTACAGCCAGGAAACTTACAACGTTGTACGTCCTGATGGCGAACCCTCCCGTAAGGAAGAGCGAACCGAGTTTCGAAAACGTTTCATCTCAATCATGCCGGGAGCGGATGAACAAGGGAACCTTCGAGTAGAGGTGGCGAAATGGGTCGAGGAACGCTAGCAAAGCTCGAGGCGATCCGACGGGGTGAGCTTTCAGCTACAGAAAATGTGCAGCAAGCACTCGACCGGATCAAAAAGTTGGATAAAAAAATAAAGGCGTTCATTGAACTCAACCCAAATGCTCTTGCTGAGGCCGAAGCCACCGACCGCAAGCTCAAGCGTGGAGAACTGGCGGGCAAGCTGGCTGGCCTCACGATCGGAATAAAGTCGAACATCAATGTCAAGGGGCTCCGGGCCACTTGTGCCTCTCGCACCCTAGAAGATTACGTCTCCCCTTTCGACGCCGAGGTCATCCGAAGAGTCCGTGATGCAGGGGGCATAATAGTGGGTATGAACAACATGGATGAGTTCGCGTGCGGCTCGAGCGGCGAGACCAGCGCATTTGGCCCGACCGACAATCCTGCTGCACCAGGCCATATACCAGGGGGTTCGAGCAGCGGTAGTGCCGCAGCAATAGCAGCCGGGATGTGCGACCTCTGTCTGGGCACGGATACGGGCGGCGCAATTAGGAACCCGGCGAGCCATTGTGGGGTCGTCGGCATCAGACCAACCCAAGGTTTGGTACCAGCCCACGGTTTGATCGAGTTAGCAGTAAGCTTTGATCAGGTCGGACCGCTAGCGCCAGATGTCTACGGTGTAGCGCTGATGCTGGAGACTATCGCTGGCCGCAACCCGAACGAGTGCACAACTCTAGACTCCCCAAGCGTCAACTATTCAGATAAGCTCGACATCGACATCGAAAATATTCGTGTAGGGACGAGCTCCAAGTTTAGAGAGCTAACGAGTCCCGCAATCATGAAGGTCATTGATGGCGCGGTCGAGAAACTGCATCATCTCGGAGCAGAGGTCGTAGAAGTTGAGCTTCCCAATCTCGAAAAGGGCCTGTCAGCATATTACGTGATTATGTCGGCCGAGTTCTTCTCCGCAACGCGCAAGTTCGACGGCCGCAAGTACGGGCGACGC
>CAZESD010000031.1:0-9936 GCA_964514945.1 Hadarchaeota archaeon (SeqCode) | reverse complement strand
AGAAGAAATTTAAGTAACGTGAGCAAGTCCTTAATGAGGGCCCGTGGCGCAGATTGGCTAGCGCGTTCGGCTGATAGCCCATGAAGGCAGAAACCGGGAGGTCGAGGGTTCGAATCCCTCCGGGCCCACCATCAAAGGTAACGAGCTATGTCATTCAACGAGAAACTCCAGCATCTCAAATCGATTATCCGAGACTGCGACGGTGCGGTAATCGCTTTTTCGGGCGGGGTTGACTCCTCGCTAGTCTGCGCGGTTGCCCACGAAGTGTTGGGAGAGCGAACCGTCGCGGTCACCGCTATCTCTCAGACGTACCCACCCGGGGAAGTTGAATGGGCCGAGAAAGCTGCCAAGCATATCGGTATCAAGCACATGACCATCATCACGAACGAACTCGAGGACCCAAATTTCGCCGCAAATCCGCCGGAAAGGTGCTACCACTGTAAAAGTGCGTTGCTTCGAAAATTGGATGGGGTCCGCAAGGAGTTGGGATTTGAGAAAATTTTTGATGGAACGAATTTCGATGATTTCTCCGACTACAGGCCGGGCATCCGCGCCCTCCGCGAGTTTGGGGTTCGGAGCCCGCTTGCGGAAGCTGGTCTGACGAAGGGGGAGGTTCGGGAGCTGGCGACCGAGTACGGTTTGCCAAATGCGGATAAACCGGCCAATCCATGCCTCGCTTCTAGGATCCCCTTCGGTCAAGAAATAACGCCCGAAAAGCTCGAGCGAATAGCGAAGGGTGAACAGTTTCTGCGTTCGCTGGGCTTCCGAGTCGTGCGTGTTCGAGATCATGGGGAGCTGGCGAGAGTTGAGGTGGGGGAGGAGGAACTGTCTCGCGCGCGGAAACTGGAGGTTGAGATCGTGAAAGCCCTTCGTGGGTTCGGTTACCCCTCCGCTGTTCTTGACCCCCGCGGTTATCGCATTGGCGGCGCAAACCTTCTTTAAAGTTGAATACAATCTATCAAAGAGAGTGGAAAATTGAAAGTTGAGGATACTCAAGTTACGGCCGCGATTGTCAAACGCTTTATGCGAGACTTCTTGGACCTCATCGAGCTCGATGTGGCGGTGGTCGGGGCTGGACCCTCTGGAATAACTGCTGCCCGCTACTTAGCCAAGGCGGGTGCTAAAATTGCGGTTTTCGAGCGGAACCTTCACGTGGGGGGAGGCATGTGGAGTGGTGGAATCCTTTTCCCACGCATCGTAATACAAGAGGAAGCGAAGGAGATTATGGAAGAGGTTGGAGTCAAGATCGAGTCACGTGAGGCTGGCTACTACACGGCTGACTCGGTCGAAGCCGTGTCTAAGTGTACTGCAGCCGCCATAGATTCCGGAGCACGGGTGATGGTCGGGCTAACGGTAGAAGATGTGATGATACGAGAGAGGGATCGCGTGGCAGGCGTCGTGATTAATTGGAAAGCGGTCGAGCTGGCGAGCCTGCATGTTGACCCGCTCGGAATAAGCGCGAAAGTCGTTATCGACGCCACGGGGCACGATGCGGAGATAGCTCGCATTATACAGCGAAAGGTACCTGGCGCAAAGTTTCCGACGAGTACGGGAGGAGTTATGGGGGAAAAACCAATGTGGGCAGAGGCAGGAGAGGCTGAAATTGTACGTAACACACGTGAGATTTATCCGGGTCTGATCGTGACAGGCATGGCAGCCAACACCGTCTTTGGATCGCCTCGGATGGGAGCGATTTTTGGTGGGATGCTACTCTCAGGCAAAAGAGCGGCGGAGGTTACCCTAGAGTTGCTTCGCAAAAAGCGAGCGTAGGTCTTCCCTAAAGGTGCGGATTTCTACAGTTTTTTTCGAATTTTTCTGGATGGGTTCATTAAGCTTGAGTTGATTGAAGAGTTCATCGACCTCGCCCGCGATGGCCCTCGTGCGCGGGTGCTTAGGCAGCGCGCTGCAAACACCTGCATGCCGTTCTTGCCAAATCCCGAGCTCTTTTGAGGTTTTTTCAATCTCCAGTTTATCGAACCCAAGTAAAGGCCTCAAGATTGGAACTTTCACACCATGTGAGGTTACTCCGAGATTGCTCAATGTTTGTGACGCTTTTTGCCCCAACGACTCGCCTGTCACTATGCCGCCAGCCACCTCTCGTTTGCAAACGAGTTCGGCGGCCTTGAACATGCTTTTTTTGCAGATCAAGCATGTGTATTCCCTGCGGCCCAGTTTTTTGATAATTGTCTTTAGAACCCCGGCCCAAGGGTAGAGGACGATTTTCTCAAATTTGATCACTTTTTTGAGTTTTTTCAATGCTTTCATCGTGAGTCCAAACATCTCCTCGCTCGTGTACGGGTAAGTGCAGAAATGAAGTGGCACGACATCAAACTTTTTCGCTGCAAGGGCGCACGCGACAGGAGAGTCTATCCCTCCCGAAACCAAGCAAACGACTCGCTCTTTCACCTAAACCACAGATGTTTTATCGACGTTTCAATAAAAAGGAGGATGTGCCGGGGTGGCCCAACCTGGAAAGGCGGCGGACTGCAGATCCGCTTTTTGCCGGTTCAAATCCGGCCCCCGGCTCTTCACGGCTCTTAACCAGAGATTTGAAGCCCCACCATCTTTTGTAGTTAGGTACCACACATAATAGTAATATTTAAATATGTGTGCCACCTAACTTGTTTCATGCCCTACGTGCAGGAAAAAATCATCAAGGGGAAGAAATACTTTTACCTCGCCAAAACCGTGCGAGTAGCCGGGACTTGGAAGAAATTTTCGGTTTACTTGGGGAAAAGAGATATGGATAAAAAGCGTCTGAACAAACTGAAAAAAAAATATTCCAAAACTTTGGACCAGAAGGTTACGGCCTATCTCCGATCGGCTGACCCATTGTTCGGCCTTCTCTCAAAAAAGCAGATAGGAGAGCTCGAAAAAATCAGGGCAGCATACAAAAAATTCCGCAGGGCGATGTCAGCCGAGGTCAAGAGGCGCTGGCACGAGTGGTTCCTGACAACTTTCACCTACAACACGAACGCTATCGAGGGATCGACGGTGACATTGCTTGAAACCTCGATGATACTTTTCGACAAGCTGACGCCACCGGGCAAGACCATGCGGGAGGTGCGTGAGGTAGAAAATCACAGAAAAGCGTTTGACTGCGTGACGGCCCATCGAGGCGATATCAGCAAAAATTTCATTTGCGGGGTGCATAAAATTTTGAGTTTCGGGATTCTTGAGCCAGCGGAGTCGGGTGCCTTCAGGAGGGTTCAGGTTTTCGTTCGCGGCGCAGAGGTCGTACCGCCGAAGCCCGAAGATGTCGAAAAACAGTTCAAGGAGATGATGTTGTGGTATCGGGGAAACAAGAAAAAGTATCATCCCGTGGTTGTCGCGGCTTGTATGCACACGACATTCGAAGGTATTCATCCATTTGTCGATTACAATGGCCGTACCGGTAGGCTGCTACTCAATTTCATTTTAATGCGGTACGGCTTTCCCCCGATAGCAATAACCTATCGGAGAAGGGCGAAGTACTACAAAGCCCTCCAGGCGGCTATAAAGGGCAACCTGAAGCCATTCGTGCAGTTGATTAACAGATACCTGCAAGAGACAAAATTGAAGTGAACGGCAGGGTCATCTATATCAGCCATAGGTTCTCAACTTCATTTTACGCAGAACTCTCTAACTCCGTCCCACGGACTAGATTTTTATAATCTGGAAAAAAGAGGTCACTGAAACTGGAGAGTACTGGATTCATGAGTAAAACGATCGCTCAATTTAGGGTAATCCATAATTCTTTTACTTTGGCGCTGTTAACTTAGAAACTTCAAATTTCGATTATTTGATATTTGAGTTCGCCTATTCCCAATTTTTTTGCTACGCGCATCTGAATCGTGCTGTCTGTGTGGTTGATTCTGCCAAGCCTGTCCGGACCATCCTCGGCCAGCGCGCCGGGCACCAATTCAGCCTTATCGATGAGGTCGAGCGATGCCTTGTCAATTGCAACCGGATCCATTGAGGCGAGAATGCCTACATCGGCCACTATAGGATTGCCAGCTTGAGCGACGCAGTCGCAGAGCGGAGTAACATCCTGAACGACATTGATAAAACAAACCTTGCCGTCGAATTTTTCCAAACCCGCCGCCGCCCCGTGTGCGAGGTAAACCTGTAAGCGCTCGCTCGCGCCATCCGGGATTTTCATAGCGTTGTTCGGGCAGGCATAATAACAGGAATTGCAGTTCATGCACCTCTCGATTTCTCTGTGCGCTTTTCCATCCTCGATTCGCATAGCCCCGTAGACGCAACTCTCCACACATTCGCCGCAACCACTGCAATTCTCCGCGTTTATCTCCGCTAAGTCGGCCCTGTGTATGGCCGCCTTCCCACGTTTGGTCAAACAACCCATTCCGACATTTTTGATCGCGCCGCCGAAACCTGCGATAATATGCCCCTTTGCATGGGATACTACCACCATCGCATCCGCCTCGACTATAGATTGAGCAACCTCAACCTCACCCAGATCACAGCCCTCAACCCTCCTACTTACGGGTCTTTTGGTGCCATCGTATCCGAGCAGACCATCCGCAATGATTATCGGTGCACCCATTGATTCACTAGTAAAGCCGTTCGCTGCTGCCGTTTGAAAATACTTCATAGCGGTCCATCTTGCTTTAGGATAGAGGGTGGTAGTGTCGGTCACGAAAGGCCGCCCGCCAGCCGCTTTTACGAATTCAACGATTTCTCTCACGATTTCTGGCTTGATGTGGGTCATGTTTCCGAGTTCGCCCATATGCACTTTGATAGCTACCAAGTCGTCTTTGCTCGCGACTTTTGTTAGCGGCAGTTTTTGGAGGAGGGCCTTGATGCCTTCATAAACAGTCTTTGTGCGCCCCTGATAGTTGAAAAATAAAACTTCGGACACTTCTATCGCCTTACTTTAATCTGACAAAGATACTTAATATTGTGGGAGTATTTGAAATTTGAGGGAATAAATTGATGAATACTCGCACCGATTTAGCTATTTACCCGAAATGCGGCTTCGAGTTTAGCAAGCTTTACGCTCGCGGTATCGTGCCAAGGTTGCCCGATATTTACTTCCAGTTGCTCTATTGGAAAAATAAAGTGTCCGAAGTGTGGGCACGAATTATCGATTTAATCACATAATCATTATTTTCATTGCTGCGCCGTTTCAGATATCTCACTTCTAAACGATAGCACTCTCATTGCCGTAATTTTCATATTTAGTCATCCTAACTTACAAAGCACCACCGAAGGTTGCATCTATCATTCGCTCGGTATCCTTTTTTAAGACATCTGGAAGACCGAAGATGCTAACATCCATGAATCCCCGGATAATCAGCGATTCAGCTTCAGACTCCGAGAAACCCCTCGCCATCAAGTACTGAATCTGCTCTTCCGCTATCTTTCCTACAGCGGCCTCATGTGAAAGTTCGGTTCCCTTCACCTTCCCCACCAACTCCGGAATCGCGTGAATGTAGGCTTCATCAGAGAGCAAAAGTCCCCTGCATTCAAGATGAGCCTTGCTATCCTCATGCTCTCCAACCAAGAGTCCACGGGCATTTATCTGTGCGTTGTTCGAGGCTATCGCCCGCGTGATGATTTCCCCCCTGCTCCCTTTGCCTTGGAGAACCACTTTCGAGCCCACATCCAAATAGGAATTTTGCCCTCCGTGTAGGATTGTGTTGAACCTGACTCTTGAGTTAGCTCCCTTGCAGTAAGCAACCGGGTACATCTGAAGGCTTTTCACCGGTTTCATACACATGTAATTGCTCACAAATGTTGCATCATCGTCCACGAGGGCCGCGGTTCGAGGTCGAACATTGAAATTTTGGGCCCAGTTGTGAATCATGGTGAAAGTGAGCTTCGCGTTTTTCTTCACGTAAAATTCGGAAATGCCCACATGCAGACCGCTTTGGACGTTTGGATGGACCGTGCAGCCGGTGATTATCTGAGCTTCCGAGTTGGGTTCTGCTATTATCAAGTTGTGAACGTTTTGGTTGAAATTGTCTTTCGAGATGAAAAGGCACGCTTGCAGGGGGATCGTGATTTTTTGGCCTTCCAACACTCGGATGAAATAGCCTTGGTCCCACTTTAGCTTGGCTAAAGCGGTGAATTTGTCGGTACCGGCGGCAACAATCTTCCACCAGTACTCCTTGGCCCAGTGGTATTTTTTGAGGGCTTCTTCAGTGCTCATTATCTCAGCTTTCCCGCTGAAAGTTTCTCGAATTGCTTGAAGAATCGCAGAATGATCTATTTGAAAATATGTGCCAGCTCTTTCCTTTTCCTCGGTGCTAATGCCAACGCTCAAGGCCCTTTGGACGATATTTTTTGGCAGCGTCGAGATCGTACATGGGAGCCAAGGCGAGGTTTCTCTTTTGAAAGTCCTCACATCCAAGTCAGGCCCAAACGCCGCTGGCTTCTCGATTGCCTTCAGCGCAGTCTTTTTACCTTTGGGCATCGCTCACACCACTTGTAGCCTTTTTTCATGATTCGGTTGATAATCCCGGTCGGCTTTCCAGAGCAGGCGATCGTTCCGTAAAACATCACATGGGCTTTGTCCACCTTTAGGTAGCGCAGGATGTGGCCGAGGTGGGTTATCAACAGACCAGATCGCTTCTTGAGGAATTCGTTGATTGCCTTGCCTACAACCTCTAGGTTCTCAACATCTACTCCTGAGTCGGGCTCATCGAATATCGCAAAATCTGGTCGTTGGGCGAGCAACTGTAAAATCTCCGTCCGCTTGAGCTCGCCTCCGGAGAATCCCAAATTCAAATTTCTGCCGAAAAAATCTACGGGGATGTTCGTGGTGCCTGCCAGCTTTATTTCATCGACTTTTCCCTTGGTGAGGTGTCGCAAAACATCGCCCAGTTTGACACCTCTTATTTGTGGGGGGTTTTGAAAGGCCACTCCCATGCCTAGCTTCACGCGCTCATCCGTTGGCATGGTGGTGATGTTAGTGCCATTGAACCAAATCTTGCCCGATAGAATGTGGCAATTCGGGAAGCCCAAAATTGACGTTATCAGCGAGGTCTTCCCGGATCCGTTGGGGCCTAGCAAAACGTGGGTCTCACCTTTGGGCACCTCTAGGTTAACTCCTCCGAGCACCCGTTTTCCCGCGATTTCTACGGTTAAATCCTCTATCCTTAGCGTCTTCAATGTCGTAACCCCATTTTAACACTCTTCGGGATAACCTAAAAGTTTCCCACCAAGACACATTTATTAATCGCCACGATTTAAGGTGCAGCGATGGACGACTTTACATTTGGATTGCTCTATAGCGTTGCCGCGGTGGCCCTAGTGGGGGTCTTGTTATTCTTGTTAGGCCGAAAACTCGATCGGCAACTTTACCTGCGACCCGTACTTTACGGCTTTTTCTTCGGGGCAGGCGTCAGCGTACTTTTTGGAGGGGGGATTTTCGCCTTTTTGATAGGTGGTGCGGTTACCGGCTACTTGCTCGCTCGGAAAGTCAGAGTCTGGTGGAGTCAATTTCGAGCTGGGGGGTTGAACGGTACTTTAATTATTTGCAGTCCTATCCTCGCGAACATGTTGCTCCTCTTCACACGAGGCGTCTCTGATATCGTAGTTCCTCAGGCTAGTCATGAAGAGGTATTATTTCTGCTGTATGGGGACATGTTTCTCTATGCTTTTATGTTGGTGGCCATTGTCGGCATTGGCGCCGTGCTGGGGGGCCTGCTGCGCAAACTCTTAAAGCCTGCTGAGTTAGAACTCCAACAGTAGCGAGTTTTTCTCTTTATAAAGAACTCCACCCAAAGCCTCGGCGGTTGAATGTGGGGACCGCCAAAAGAAATTGAATACACCAATTAGACGCGGCTGAAAGAGGATACTTAGTTTGAATGTTTGTTGGCGATGGGTTCTTTTGTATTGATAAAAAATCTCGGCATTGCACTTGCTGTTTTTAGAAACACAAGTCATTTATCCCGAAAAATCAGACGAATTCACGGTAGCGGGGTAGCTACCTGCAGCGGGGTAGAGCAGCAGTAGGAGAACTACTCTGCCCCCATGGCAGCATGGAGTGCCCGCCGGTCGTGGAAAACCACGGGCGAAGCTCATAAGGCGTCAAGCCGTGAGTTTGGCGCTCCTGCGAGACCCGGAGGTCAGTGGTTCAAGAGAGAGTGGCGTAAAACCTCTCTCGGAATTTCCACTCCCCGCTACCTTATCTGGTTTGATTGCCTAAGGAGTCAATAGAGGCTGATTATGTCTATTATCGGGTTGGTTGCGCTGACTCTGCTCATGGGCCCATTTGGCTCTATACCGTTTGCGTTTGACCAAGGAATGTCGACTTTTGATACCGCAATTGCTGTTAGTATCATCCACGCGACTCTCGTGCCAGTATGGTTTGGGTTTTTCGAATTTATTAGATATAGCATGCGTTACAAAAATCGTCTTGTCTCCCGCGTTATGGGATACGCAACGACTAAATCTAAAAAGCTCAGGGTAAACATTGACACTTACATACAAAAATTTGAGCGCCGAGTGGGGCAGTTCGGTTTTGCTCTCGGTGTGGTTGGATTCACATTTTTGGTTGGCGTCTCTTGGGCGGCTCTCTGTGCTTACGTGCTAAACATAAAGAAGAAGACTATCATCGCATCCATCGCTGTCGGTGCGGTGATTTCCAGCGTTTTCTGGACCCTTGTATTTGCTGGAATTGTGGGAGTCCTGCCCAGCCCATTGGTACTTTACTTGATATTGGTTGCCGTGACGTTCGCCTTCCTCATATACAAGAAGGTCCGCGAGCGTGAGTTATTACGGAAAATTTTTCGCCCACTCTTAAAAAGGCGCTGACGATCCTGCGCTAGCCTCAGAGTTGCACCATGGCGCCCCTTCGGATGCCACTTTTTCATTTGATTAGCCCAATTTTGTAAAGGTACTCAGCTGCTAGCACCGCACCCTTCGCTGCGCCGAGCTCGGTGTTGTGTGAGAGCACGGTGTACTGGAAGCCATTGTCAAAAGCGTTCGCTTCCACTCCGCCGATGGCTGCGACCATGCCACCTTCCATGATTGCATCAAACCTCGGCTGGGGCCTGTCTATCTCATCCATAACTATTATCGGTTGCTTGGGTGCGGTCGGTAATGCTAGTTTCTGCGGTTCACCCCGATAACTTTTCCAAACTTCTTTCAGCTCATCAATACTGCACTCTTTCGTGGTCTCAATGAAAACGGACTCCGTGTGGCCGTCGAGGACCGGGACGCGATTACATTTGCATGCAATCTTGAATCCCGCGGGTCTGATTTTACCCACGCTGAATTTTCCGAGGAGCTTCACTGTTTCTTTTCTGACTTTTTCTTCCTCCATGTGAATGTACGGAATGACGTTACCCTCGAAGACACCTTGGGAAAATTCCTCCAGCTCAGCCGGAAGGTCGGACCCCTGTACCTTTCGCTGTTCTGCCCAGCTCCTGACCGCACCATACCCCGCGCCAGACACAGACTGCATCGAAGCCATCGTCACGTGTTTAAGTCCGAACTCATCGTGCACAGGCTTCAACGACATTACTAGACCTATAGTCGTGCAGTTAGGCTGAGGCACGACAAATCCCTTCCACCCCCTGCCCTTTTGTTGCACATCTATGATGCCCGCATGTGATTCGTTCACACCTGGCAGGTATACGAAGCTGTCGTCGAAATAACGGTATGCGGAAGCCGTGCTGACCACCGGCTTTTTTTCCGCGATGTTTCCCTCGACCGCTAGCGCCGTTTCCGACGGCAACGCTGAAAAGAACAAGTTGTTTTCTTCAGGGCGTACGTTGCGAAGATTCTGGACTGTCATGTCTAGAATTTTTTTGCTGGGCACCCCTTTACAAAACCATCTCGAATTTTCCCTTCCATAGTTTAGTGCGTCCGCATAGTTCTTGCCAGCGGATCTTTCCGACGCATACAATGCCGTGAGCTCGAACCACGGATGCCTCTGAAGGTTGATTACAAATTTCTGCCCAACCTCGCCCGTCGCGCCCAAGA
>CAZESD010000030.1:0-10202 GCA_964514945.1 Hadarchaeota archaeon (SeqCode) | reverse complement strand
CCGGCAGGGACTCGACGCCCTTAGCGTTGCGTCGCGTCATGCTTACTACCTTGTTTTATGAACTGCTGCTTCTCCTTCCCACGGGATGTAGCCGCTATGCGTTACGCGCACCGTTACTACGGTGTACGATCCCGCTTCCATGGGTATGGTGAATGTGTACCGGTTCGAGTTCGTCCCTAGCGTGTGGGCTTTTATACCCCCGAAATACCTCACCACGACAGTTGCTCCACCCAAAGCATCGCCGCTCGCGGCGTCATACACTCGGACGGTCAGTCGGTTGCTCGAGGTGCTAAAGGTCACTTTCATGTCTTTGAACACCGTTCGTTCGGCCGTGCCCACGAACTGCGTCAGCACGCCCATCGCCATGGTCCCGATCACTAGCGCCATCACCAGCTTTATCGGCACTCCCATGAGCTGTCCTTTCTCTTCCATCTCTCCCGCCGAGCATTTGGGTGGGGGTTGTTTATAAGGGGGCAAATTGCGTGGGTGAATTTTTGCTGACACAGTGTTTATTTTATGGGCGCAAATACTGAAACGGGGATCTCATTGACAACTTATTACGTTTATCTCTTGAGGAGCCTGAAGGACGGGAAGTTTTACACGGGGCAGACCACCGACCTCAAAAATCGTCTTGCGCAGCACAATCGCGGCAGGGTGCGTTCGACCACGGCAAGACGACCGTTCAAACTCGTCTACTGGGAGTCCCTCGAAACGCGCAGCGCCGCGATGAAACGTGAGCGCAAGTTGAAATCACTCAAACACGCTGATAAACTGAAGCTGGTTAAAGTGTTCGAACGAGGCAAAATAGGTTAGACATGTTTTTTTACCGCCAAAATAATCTAATCTGGGGTTGAGTTGGGGGAGAGAGCTCTAGGTTGGGGCCTAAAACTGCTGGGGATAGCTCTGTTTGTAGGCCCATTCATTGCAGCATTTGCGGTTAACAACTGGGACCTTCAAGCGACCGTGATGCCGAGCCAAGAGGAAATGGATGAGTTGGAGGAAACGCTAAGTGGGTTATTTGGTGAGGGGTTCTCAGAAGACACGTTTACATTAGAGAATCCAACCTACAGCGGCGGGAAGATTAAGATACCTGTAAGGTTCACATCTCCCCTCAATCTGCCAATTAAGATTACAGATCTCTCCTTTGCTATATCCGACCAAGGCGTAGAATTGGCTCAAGTGGAGATGGAGGAGACAGAGGTAGAGATTCCGGCCAATGGAACGGTGAATTTTACATTAACTGGGTCGTACACGGGAACACCCCCAACTGATCCACAGCTCACCGACATGAACGTAACATTTGAGGTGTACGGCGTAACTTTACAGGTACAGATGGGGCAGGGTGAGGAGGTCGTCTAGGATGGAAACTAGCCCCCCTAAAACCAGCAGGCCAAAGAGGCGCTTACCGTCGATGAACTGGTTTGGCTTAGTCGCGGGCGTGTTGATGCTGTTACTACCGTTTCTCGGCCCGTGGTGGCGCGCCACGGTCGGGACCGGGGCGATGGATGTTGCGCTCTCCCCCTTCGACTACAGCATAAGTTTGTTGGGGCAGCCAATTTCGTCGACATTGGTAGGATACTTCCTCTTGGCGGCTAAACTCTCGGTCATAATCGGAGGGGTGCTGATGATCGCCGGCTCCGTGGGGGCCAAGCGATGGTGGGGGAGGCGCTTGGTTCGGTTCGGGGCGATGAAGGTGTTTTGGATGGTCATCGGGTTAATAGCGTTGTTGCTGTTAGGGGCTTTTTTCCTGGAAAGCATCTTGCCAAACCTGATATCGGGGATGGTTGAGGGTGGGACGATGCAGTTCAACGTCCCCTATGTGGAAGGGGCCGCGATATCGACGATTCAGATTGGGGACGCAGCCACGATTACTGCGCCGATAACCGCATCGCTCACCGAGATTTTCTGGGTGGCAATATTGGTGGCGGCTCTCGGAATTGCGGCGAGGATTTACCATCGAAGGTTAGTGAAGCCGGAGAAACCCAAATAACGGATTTTTTAATGTGGTGCGGCCGGCGGGATTCGAACCCGCGCTACAGGCTTGGAGGGCCTGAGTCCTGACCAGACTGGACCACGGCCGCACAATAACTATTTGTGGTGGAAATAAGAATTAAGCTTCTTGGGGTAGCATGCGAGCGATTGTTACCAATGGTATAACCCGAGAGTTCAATGGCTTAACCGCGGTTGACCATGTAGATCTCCAGATAGAAAAAGGCGAGCTCTTTGGTCTCCTCGGCCCTAACGGTGCGGGGAAGACGACCCTCATCCACATGCTCTGCACGATTCTCCCACCAACGGAGGGTACGGCGAAGGTCGCGGGTTTTGATGTAGACAAAGAACCAGATTCGGTTCGGACGTCGATAGGAATAGTATTCCAAGACCCTTCCCTTGACAACCGCCTCACAGGTAAGGAAAACCTAGATTTCCACGGGCGGGTTTACGGGATGAGTAAAACTCGGAGGGAGAAGCGGATCGACGAAGTTTTGAAGTTAGTTGGGTTAGAGGACCGTGCGAATGCTTTGGTTCAAACTTACTCGAGTGGGATGAGACGAAGGCTCGAGATAGCTAGGAGTTTCATGCATCACCCGAAAATAATGTTCTTGGACGAGCCCACCCTCGGGCTAGACCCCCAGACGCGCAGGAAGATTTGGGAGTACATCCAGATGCTTAACAAACAGGAGAAGATCACGATCTTGCTGACGACGCACTACATGGATGAAGCCGATTACCTCTGTGGCCGCGTGGGCATCATCGATCACGGTAGAATCATAGTGTTGGACAAGCCCAAGAAGCTCAAGGATCAGCTCGAAGGCGACATCGTCTCCCTTGAAGTTCCTCAGCCGAAAAAGTACGCTGAAGTCTTTCGGGGGAGGAAGTACGTGAAAGAGGTGAAAATAGTAGGGGATTATTTGTATCTCACGGTCACGGGCGGCGAGAAGGCTGTCCCAAAGCTGATAGATATCATCGCGAGGCGTGGAGGCAAGGTGCGCTCAGTTGGGTGCAGGAGCCCGACGCTGGAAGATGTTTTCATTCGCTACACAGGCAGGGGCATCCGCGAAGAGGAAGGCGGGATAAAGGAGCAAATGCGAGCGCATGTGAGGGCCCACATGAGGTGATGAAGTGAGTGCTCAAGCGATCTATGTGCTCTGGCTCCGCGACATGAAGTGGTTCCTACGGGCCAAAGCTAGGATAATATCCACAATCGTGATGCCTTTCTTATGGCTCGCGATTCTCGGGATGGGTTTAGGCGCAGTCACTCAAATTCCAGGTTTCGGGAACTACATCGATTTTTTGGCCCCAGGGATTGTCGGGATGGCGATTCTTTTCAGCGCGACGATGTCTGGGGTTTCGGTGTTATGGGATAAGCAGTTCGGTTTCCTGAAGGAGATTCTCGTAGCCCCAGTTTCACGGATATCCATCATGCTCGGCAAGACATTTGGAGGGACAACGACCTCGATAATTCAAGGGGTAATGTTGCTTTTAGTCGCGGGATTGATCGGGGCGAAAATGCCTGGACCCGCTGGGTTTCTCTTGGCTTTACTTTTCATGATTGTTCTCGCCATCGGTTTCGTCGGTTTGGGTCTAGCGATTGCTTCGAGAATAGAGGATCCAGTCGCGTTCCCGCTCGTGATAAATTTCCTCATCATGCCTCTCTTTTTCCTGTCAGGGGCAATTTTCCCAATAAGTATGGCGCCTGAGTGGCTGAGGTCAATCTCCTACATCAATCCGGTGACGTATGGGGTCGACGGCTTGCGGGGAGTCATCAGTGGGATATCTGAATTTCCGATATGGCTTGACTTAGTAATTTTGGGGATTTTCTCGTTAGCCATGGTTCTATTGGGCGCATATTTGTTCAAAAGGATGTCAGCTTGATTCCCAGAGATTCATTAGAAATAAATATGTGATACAGATAAAACACATTGCGAAGTTAAGAAATCCGCCAAAAGTTGAAATGGTGAGATAATGCCAATTGAGGGGTATATAGAGTATAAAAAGCGAGAATTTTGCAACGACGTGAGATGTCCGGTGCAGCTAGCTCTAAACTCTCAAAAGGAGGGTTCGAAAGAATACGAAAAAATAAGGCAAACTTGTAAAACAAATTGTAAACATACCACGTGGGGGTTCCATCATTGGTTAATAGAGAAAGGGTATTTAATCGTCAAACCTGAAAAATAAAGGAGGCGTGAGAATGGATTGGGGAATGAAAAACAGGCTTGCACAACTAATTCAACGTGATGGTAGGGTTCTCTTTTTGCCCATAGATCACGGGTATTTTCAAGGACCCACACGTAAATTGGAAGAACCAGGCAAAACCGTTGATCCCCTTCTCCCTTACGCGGATGCGATCATGCTCACGAGGGGAATATTGCGCTCGTCAATAGATCCCGAGAAAACCAAACCGGTTATCCTTAGGGTCTCCGGCGGCACGAGCATGGCTAGAAAAGAGGAACTGTCTCACGAGGGAATTACCACCTCGGTGAAAGAAGCCATCCGGCTCAACGCCAGCGCGGTGTCTCTCTCTATCTTCGTGGGTAGCGAGCGCGAGCACGAAACTCTGTTGAACCTATCGAATCTCGTCAACGAGTGCGAGGAGTACGGTATTCCGGTGATGGCAGTTACCGCTGTTGGCAAAGAGCTCGAAAAGCGCGAGGCACGATATCTCGCTTTGGCCTGCAGGATCGCCGCGGAGCTGGGCGCGCGGGTAGTGAAAACATACTATTGTAAAGAGGGTTTTGAAAAGGTTGTGAGGGGTTGCCCCGTCCCGGTGGTTATGGCAGGTGGACCCAAAGTAGAGTCCGAGCTTGAGGTTTTTGAATTCATTCACGATGGGATCCAGAAGGGTGCCATAGGCGTGAATTTGGGGCGAAACGTTTGGCAGCACGATTACCCAGTGGCGATGATTCGCGCGATTCGTTCGATCATACATGAAGGCGCCACCCCGAAAGAAGCACAGGAATTATTCAACGAAATTAAAAGTGGCGAGAAAAAGTGATCTGTGAGAGATAGAGTCGTAATTTTCTCTTGCAGGCTTGTTAATTTTTTAATAGCATAAAGTCGATAAGATAGTATGAGGTTAGCAATAAAGTAGGCAAAATAATGAACAAATATGATTTCGCCGGTAAAGTTGCTATAGTGACAGGCGCAAGGAGGGGAATTGGAAAAGCAATTGCTTTGAGGTTAGCAAGAGACGGGGCGAGGGTTGTTGTTGCAGATGTTGATAAAAAAGATTGTGAGAAAGTAGTAAAAGAGATTGAGGTGGCTGGCGGCGAAGGTTTGGCTTTGAAATTGGACATAACCAACGAAGAGGAGATAATAGAGGCCGTAAGAAATGCGAAGGAAAAATTCGGGAAGATTGATATTCTCGTTAACAATGCTGGAATTTTTATTCAGGAAGAATTAGACAAGATGGATGCCTCGAAGATAGACAAAATCTTGGCGGTAAACTTGAGGGGGACAATTCTCTGCACTAAACACGTTATTCCAGAAATGAAAAGCAATAATTATGGAAAAATAGTTAACATTGCGAGCGTTGCCGGTTTCGTTGGCTATGAATTGTCAAGTATTTACTGTGCGACAAAGGGAGCTTTGATTAGCATTACGAAAGAACTAGCCCTTGAGTTGAGCAAATATAAAATTAATGTAAACGCTGTTGCTCCGGGGGTAATCGAAACTCCAATGACTAAAGATTTTCTTGTGGATGAGAAGACAAAAGCAGAACTTCTTGGAAAGATTCCTTATGGAAGAATTGGTAAACCAGAGGATATCGCAAATGCAGTCGCATTTTTAGCAAGTGATGAAAGCGAATACATCACAGGAGAAACACTAGTTGTCGATGGCGGATGGTTAACCTTGTGAGAAAAGATGAATAAACTAGGTAGGGTAAGGGATTGGTCTTTGAGCAAGAGGGTAAAAGTTTATTCCACATCTACTTGCCCTTACTGCGCTATGGTTAAGGCATTTTTGAAAGAAAAAAACATCCCTTTTGAGGATTTAGATGTGGGAAATAATCCTGAAGCCGCAAAGGAGATGGTTGAAAAATCAGGTCAGATGGGAGTGCCCGTAATTGATATTGACGGAAAGATAATATTGGGGTTTAACAAGGAAGCAATTTCTCGGGAATTGGGAATCTAAGTGTATGATTTAATTGTCATTGGAGCAGGTCCTGCGGGTATAACCGCCAGTGTTTATGCGGCGAGAAAAAGAATGAATTTTTTGATTATTACTCGTGACATCGGAGGGCAAGCAGCGTTAAGTTACGATATAAAGAATTACGTCGGTTACCAGTTCATTACTGGGCCAGCTCTGGCTCAAAAATTTAGAGAACATCTTGAGCAATTTAATGTGGAAGTGAAGGAAGGAGAGAGTGTAACTTCAATAAGTAAAGAAGACAACATTGTGAAAGTGAAAACGGATAAAGGAGAATATACAACAAAAACTGCGATTATAGCTTCTGGAAGAGTTCCAAGGAAATTAGGCGTTGAAGGAGAAGAAGAATTTAAAAATAGGGGAGTTACATATTGTGCCACTTGTGACGGCCCTCTATTTGCAGATAAAGAGGTTGCAGTAATCGGAGGTGGAAATTCCGCGTTAGATGCGGTGCTTCAATTAATCAAGATCGCAAAAAAGATTTACCTTATTAACATTGGCCCAAAGTTGCGGGCTGATCCAATAATGGTTGAGAAGGCAAAAAATAGTGAAAAGGTGGTCATTTACAATAGCACTAAAGTGGAAAAGATTAACGGCGACACATTTGTTAAAGGAATTAAAATATCTCGAGAAGGAAAAGAAGAGAACTTAGCAGTAGAAGGAATATTTATCGAAATCGGCTCAATCCCTTCCTCGGATTTCATAAAAAATATAGAAAAAAATGAGATTGGAGAAATAGTCGTAAATTGTTTATGTGAAACCAGTATTCCCGGGATTTTTGCTGCTGGTGATGTAACGAATGTTTATGCCAAACAGATAATAGTGGCGTGCGGAGAGGGAGCTAAAGCTGCTCTGGCCAGTTTTGAATACACAAGTAAAACTAAGTAACAGAGTTTTTCAAGTATCTGTCTGAGTCGTTCAAGTTAGGCGGCATAGTAATAAAAAGCGCAGCGCATAATTGAAAAGGGGAATTATTTTGAAAAAGCGCATAATTTGGAAATCGCGCACAACTTGGCGGGAGAAACTGGAGAAAAAGCAAGAGCCCAAAGTAGTAAAGGTTCCACCAAAAATGAGAAAAAGATTCGGATCAGGGACGATGCTTGTCGCAACGCCTCTCCTTGTCGACGCATTAATTTGGAAAGTTAAAAAAGGAAAACTTGTCACCGTGACCCAGATTATGGAACGATTGGCAAAAGACTTTCATGCTGATTCTACTTGTCCGATGACGACTGGAATTTTCATTCGAATCGTAGCCGAGGCAGCAGAAGAGGACCTTAGGGGCGGGAAGAAACAGATAACTCCCTACTGGCGGGTACTCAAGAGAGATGGCAGACTGAACGAAAAATTCCCGGGCGGTACAAAAGCACAAGCAGTTTACCTGAAAAAGGAGGGGCACACGATTCAACTGGGTGAAGGTAAAAAGCCAATTAAGGTAAAAGATTTTGAAAAATCCTTGCAGAAGCTGTGATTGCAAAATCGCCGAAAAATCCTTTAACTCGGAAACCATTAAAACCGTTCATGCGCGTTGCAATGTATTACAACAACCGGGATGTGCGTTTGGGGGAGCTACCAAAACCAGAGATAGGCCCCGGAGAATTGTTAGTAAAAGTAATGGCATGCGGCATTTGTGGCAGCGACGTGCTGGAATGGTATCGCATCAAAAAAGCTCCTCTGGTGTTGGGTCACGAAGCTACCGGGAAAATCGTTGAAGTTGGGGAGGGAGTGGGACGTTACAAAATAGGGGACCGAGTTTTCGTTTCTCATCACGTTCCATGCGGTGCATGTCATTACTGCTTGGGCGGCCATCATACCGCTTGCGAAACCTTGCACAAAACGAATTATGACCCGGGTGGATTCGCTGAATACATACGTGTGCCACGCATAAACGTAGAACGTGGCGTTTACCATCTACCCGAGAATTTATCGTTCGAAGACGGAACGTTTATCGAGCCGTTAGGATGTGTGGCGCGCGGGCAAAGGTTAGCGCAAATACAAAAAGGAAATAGCGTGCTCATCCTAGGCAGCGGTATTTCTGGACTACTCCATCTGCAACTTGCCCGCTCACGGGGGGCAGAACGGATAATTGCGACAGACATAAATGAATATCGTTTGAATGCGGCGAAAAAATTTGGAGCAGATGCCGTGATAAACGCCGAAGAGGATGTACCCGCAAGATTGCGTCAACTCAACGAAGGTAGGCTTGCAGACCGAGTGATAGTTTGCACGGGAGCCACATCAGCGAGTAAACAAGCATTACAATGTGTGGATCGTGGAGGTACTATTCTATTCTTTGCGGTGCCGGAGCCGGGTGTTGATATTCCTGTTCCGATTACGGACTTCTGGCGTAATGAAGTAACCCTAATGACTTCATATGGAGCGGGGCCCGAGGACCTTAAAGATGCGCTGGAACTGATTAGCGAGCGTAAGGTAAATGTTCACGATATGATCACCCACCGGTTAAGCTTGGGTGAAGCGGGTCTGGGCTTCAAGCTTGTTGCCGATGCGGGGGAATCTCTCAAAGTGATCATTGAGCCGCAGAGATAATTTTTGTTGCTTCAAGAGCTTGGATAAAGTACGCCTGTGGATTCACACCAGGTTGATATTCTAGACATTTTAGTCCTCTAAACTTTTCACGGACAACTTTTAGCACAGGGACAAAGTCTATGCTTCCTTGCCTCGGTGGAGTTGAGTTGGTGTCACGTAAATGCAGTTCCATAATCTCTGTAGCGTATTCTCTGATGGTCTCTGCCACATTTTTTCCGTTGGCATGGATATGCATTGTATCCGCCATCAAGCGTACATGATCTGAGCCAACATCTCGGACCAAGTGGTAAATTTCGGGCACGCTTGGAAGGAATGTGGTCCTGTCTCTATCTAATGCCTCAATAGAGATTATGACATCAAGCTCCGCCCCGAGTTCGCCAAAACTTTTGAATAAATTGATACATTTCTCCCGCGGATTTCTGATTGTCGGATCCCCGTAGATAGCAACTGCCACAACATTCTGTGCTCCGACTTTAGAGGCTATTTTTATTGTTTCTTCTACATGACGCACAGCAATTTTTTGATCCTTATCTTTTGCACTTAACATCCGTAGGTCATGTAGCAGAAATGCTTGGACAGACCTAATGGGGGTGTTGAAATTCGGCAATATTTCCAAAATGTTTTTTAATCTTTTTTCATCAAAACCGTCGTTAACCAATTCCAGCCACATTTCGTGCGACTCTAAAATTCTTAATTTATCTTTTAATGTGTCCCCAGGAACTGCGAATTCAACACATCCCAAAGTCACATGTCTCACCACTACAAATAGGGTGCCTAAGTATAATTTGGTTGAAACTCATAAGGAGATTGATAATTTTCAGGGAGGGCAAGATCGAGATGGTTCTGAAAATAAGCGCGGATTTGGTGGAGCGCTTTCCCGGGTTGCACGTTTTGGTTGTGTATGTCAACGGGGTGGGGGTTGAAAAAGAAAAAGTCGAGCTGCAGCAGTTTAAAGAGAAGGTGATTGAGAAGATAAAGCAGATATACGATCTTGCAACTGTAAAAGATGTTCCAATTTTCAGGGCATACAGGGACTTCTTTTGGCGCATCGGTATTGACCCTACGAAAAACAGGCCAGCAGCTGAGGCGCTCATCCGAAGAGTTCTGGCCGGAAAGCCGTTACCGACGATAAATACGCTCGTTGATGCCTACAATTTAGCCTCGATCAAAACACGCATCGCGATAGGCGCATTCGACGCGAGCCGCATACATGGGGACCTTATGCTGCGGCTAGCACGCAAGGGTGAGGAATTTACAGGCATAGGTATGAAAAAACCGATGGTGCTTGATGGTAAAGAAGCGGTAGTGTCAGATTCAGAGAAATTGATTGCGGTCTACCCATATCGAGATGCTGACGACACGAGGGTGACCTTATTGACGAGAGACGTTCTTCTGCTCATCTGTGGAGCTCCGGGGATAGATGAAGATATCCTGAAAAACGCTGCACGGACCACAGTCGAGTATATAACAAGATTTTGTGGTGGTGAGGAGGGAACTGAAACTTGAAGCGG
>CAZESD010000029.1:0-10547 GCA_964514945.1 Hadarchaeota archaeon (SeqCode) | reverse complement strand
CCGCGCGGAAGGTATCTGCAGCCGCGAGTACTGGTTTGTACCCGTGCCCGATGAGGTATCGCGCCAACTTGGCGATTGTTGTGGTTTTACCGTGGCCGTTGATTCCAACAAAAACTATCACAGCGGGTTCGCCCTCGGCGCGCTTGGCTTCGATGGCCTTGAGTAAATCAACCTTTTGCTCGGTTGTCAGAATTTCTTGAATCGCCTGGCGGAGGACTTCATCCGCGAGTTTTTTGGGATCCTCCCGCAGCCCCAGCTTTCGTCCCGTTAGGCCAGCCTTCACGCGCTCGATGACGTGGTCGGCGACTGGCACCGCGACATCGCTCTCGAGCAGACCAACTTGAAGCTCCCAGACGATGTCCTCGACATCCGTTGGGGAGAGCTCCCTCCGGATGATGCGCTTCACTACGCGCTTTAACACTTTGCGCGGTTTTCTGGGAGGTGGGACTTTTGAGGGGGTTTTGGGCGGGACTTCTGGAGGGATCTCTGGAAGAACTTCGGGTGGCGCTTCAGGTGGTGCCTCGGGTGCCGCCTTTTGACTAATACGTTCCACTACACGTTTGAGCTTCTTCTTCAGTTTCTCAAACATCGAGCTCCCCTAGGGCTGCGCTTTCCGGGCCTTCTCGAGGAGCCGCTCCGCCTCTGGCGTAAGGGCTTCGATTCGCTTACCCAGTTTTTCCAGTTCCTCGCGCGTCTTGCTCAAAGCTTGCTCAAGCTCCGCCATTCGATCTTGAAGCGTCACGATTGCATCGGTGATACTGCGCTCAGCAACGACATCTGCGCCCAGCCCTGTGATCACTTTTTCCGTCGTTCCCAGCTTGGCAGCGATGAAAGAGTCGGAGCCTATGGGCACGAGGATATCGGTCCCCAGTTTAAGTCTTTTTATCGTCTTAATCGCCTCAACGGTCATCGAGAGCTCGGAAAGTGATGCGGTAAGCAATGAGAGGTTTTGGCGAAGGGCCTCAGTCGTTGCTTGGTGGTTGCGGAGTTCGCTTAGGGTGCGCTGCAGTTTTTTCTGCTCTTCTTCAGTTATCTTTTCCATTTGATCATTCCAACATAGCTAGTATTCGAGGATCTTTTACCTCTTCGGGTTTAACTTCGATTGCTTCCTCTATATGGATTAGGTTGCGTTTGACCCGGTGCTTGCTCCCGACATCTGAGTAAATCCGCTCGATAGCCTGCTCTTTCGAGAGCGCCAGCAGCTCGCGCGTGAAACGCTGGCGGTAGAGTCCTTGCTTGAACCAACCCATAATGCGAAATATTTTCACCTAACCACCTCAGATAAATCCTAAAGCTCTCTCCACGCGACCCAACTCGGGGCCTGTCGTGGTCCTGCCCGCGATTACTCCATTAGAATTTGCCACCAAACATAACCCAACATACTTCACCCCGCCGCATGCGGTGCCGACTTCCGCGGGCACACCAAGAACACTCGAAACGTGCGTGAGTTCCTCGTTAGACACGTCTGGATGTACGAGCACCCCTCGATTTGTTGCCACGCCTGCTGCGCCCACGTTTTTGACTTTCGCAATCGTCCCTCGCTCCACGGGCACGCCTAAGCTCTCACTTATGAGTTTTAAAATCTCATCGGGAAGGTCGGGGTTCACAATAGCGCCATGGTCGTTCACCAACACGAGATTTCCGAACGCCGTGTATCGCCCAGGAATGCGTGAGACTCTCAATCCAAGCTCGTTAAGCCGCCCTTCCTCCTCGGACTCAACCAGTTTAGAGCACACGAGCCCATTGGAGTTGCCAGCGGCCAGAATACCCAGCAAGGGGCTATTGTGCATGTTCGCCCGGGCTACGGGTACACCCAGCGCATCTTCCACAATCTGCTCTCGAACGTGAAAGCGCTCGGGGAGAAGCGCGATTTTGTCTGTAGTTAGGGCGAAAGCTCCCAAGAACGGAATTCGATTGAAGCTCACCCTGACAATCGACATGGCGTCACCTTATTCTGCCAAAAAAGCTTCGATCGAACCATCATCCTGTTTGACGACCCGCACCCGGATTCGCGGCAGATGGTGCTTAGCTCCTCGCTCCCAGAGCTTGCGGTTCAACGCTTGATCGAGCTTTATCTCCTCAGACTTCATGTGGCGCCTCAGGAACTCGTGCACGATCTTGACGGCCCGAGATGTCCGCCTTTGGCGAGGGGCACTTTTGGCTTCCCTTAACGGGATGACATATATCTGCTCCTCCGGCATGGACCTCACCTAGGGTTTTATGCGCTGCCTTCGCCAGCTGCGCCGCTTCGAGTGGGTGCGCACCCTTCCCCCGGTCTTGGACATCACCCATATGGGGGCACGCCGCGTATGCTTGGCTGCTTTTCCCAGTCTTCGCTTAAGCGGAGCCGGTTTGTTCCGAGCCATCTAAACCCTCCTTATCTTGAACTCGCGCTTCCGTGCCTGCAGCCTGCCTAAAATCTGGCGCAGCTGAGCGTCTGTAATCTTCGATCCAAGCTTTCCCGCTTGGGCTAACTGGATAAGCTGGAGCTCTAGTTGCTCAGCGAACTCTGGTTTGGCCGCTCGAATGTTCGCCAGCCTGCTTCGGGCCTCGGGGGTTAGGATTTGTTGAATTGCCAGTCTTTTTTGAATCTCGTATTGTCTTCGTTGTTCAACTTGGCGTTGCTGTTCCTCAAGCTTCGCTCTCAGCTCGAGCATCTTTCGCCTGCGCAGTTCGTCGATTTCTTCTTCCTCCATTCTCACGCCTCCCTTTGCTCGGTCTTTATCTGTTTAGCCAAGTTATCGATCATCGCTGCGCCCCTCGGGGTGAGCTTCCGCCCGCCTCGCTCTAACTTTCGAACGAGGCCAGCTTGTTCGAGCTGTTGAAGGATGGTGCGCAGAATCTTGCCCCCTGCCTTACGAAAGTGCTCTGGTGCTTGCCCGCGATTCTGTCGTCCACCATAATAGCTACGAAGTCTCGAGATCCCAACCGGACTGTCGATATAAACTCGTCTAAGTAGCGAGGCCGCGCGCACATGCCACCAATCGGGCTGCTCGGGAAGACGCTCCTTGTGGACCCCAGTCTTGACGAAGTGGCTCCACTGGGGTGGCGTTAACTCCTCCAGCTTCCCCAGCTCCTCGCTCAACCGCTTGATGAGCGCGTTTGCAGGAACTTCTTTAACTGACATCTTTTTTCCTCACTTATGTTTCGTCCTCTAACCTTCTTGAAGCTGGCGATATTAACGCTTTTCCCACACTTTAACGGTTTTCGACATTGTTAAAGTTGAAGGATTTTAAAAGAAACACTTGGTTATTCTTTCTTTTTCGGCTTGTAGGGCAAACGCACGATGCGACCGCACTTCAGGCAAGTTATAGTTACGCGGCCCGACTGAACCCGCACCCGACAGCTGACACCGGGCTTCCAAAACGACAGGCATTTTCTGCAGAATTTTCTCTTAAGGCGTGCAGGAAGCTTGACGTTGTATCTGGTTTTGAGCCTCCACGCGAGCTGCACGTACCGGTCGGCTAGTTCGGGGCGCCCACCAAATACCCCCTCAGCCAGCTCGAATAGTCGCTCCATGCGCTCGGCCGCAATTCGCTTGTGCTCGGCTTTCCATTCTTGGATACCCTTACGTGACATTTTATCACCTGCCCAGCCTGATTTTCTGGATCTCGAACGCATCCTCGTATGCAAAAATCGCTCTCATCAAAACAGTTGGCGCACGAAGAAGTTCTGGATCTGTGCTCACGAGTTCGTTCGAAAGCTCGGTTACATTAGACAGGAAATCACCGCGGGGGAATCCGCCGATGATGACGCATATGTCGTCCTCTTTAGAAGTATTGCTGAAGATATCTTTGTAATTCCGCATCTGCCCGCGCTGACTGAATGATATGACTTTTTTGGGCTTGATTCTCCCGACCAGCTCGGCGAGTGAGGCATTTTCAAGAGTGAGCAAAGGCTTTTCTGGCGGCGCTTCACCGGTGAGGAAGAGGTGCTCGATCAACCCGGTGAAGCGATTGAACATCCGGGGGAGGCGGGCGGACGGGTCCACGGTGATGATTTTGTTGTGGCGGGTGTGAACATAGGTGCGAAGTAGTCCTTCTCGGTTGAGGGGTGTGTCGAGCGCGAGCAGCAAACAAATGTGCACGATGTCCGGCCGCCCCCGCCGGTCGCCATCAGGCAGCCTTCGCATCGCGAGGTAATGGAGGCTCGAGTTAAGCAATATCTCCGTCGGTCTCCTCCCTAGGCGTCGCGCGCTCCACTTGATGACGCGGTGATTAGCGATCTCCCGAGGCACGGTTTCGAGTTCGGAATCCGCCAAGATTAGGTGAAGCACCCCAAGCACCAACCTCACTTTGGCAAAGGGCTATTTTAACCTAAGACAAACAGGACATACACTATTGAAATACACTCGCGTGGGATTGAATGTTTCCCTTGAAAGACGAGAACCCAACGCGGAGAAGACCGGTTTTCACCTACGCTTTGATTGTCGTGAACGTCGCGATCTTTGTGGGAACGCTGGTTACGGGGAACTTCGATCAAGTTAACCAAGAATTCGGGATGAAGCCGAAAGAAGTGCTTGCGGGGCAGAACCTTCACACCCTTTTCACCTCGATGTTCTTGCACGGGGGAATCCTGCACATCCTCTTTAACATGTGGTACCTCTGGATTTTCGGCGACAACATCGAGGACGTTCTTGGGAGGGGTAAATTTATTTTGTTCTACCTCGGCACGGGAATTGTGGCCAGCCTCGTACATGCTTTTTCTGACCCGGGGTCGATGATTCCGACGATTGGGGCGTCGGGAGCCATCGCGGGGGTACTGGGGGCCTACATGCTTTTGTATCCTTGGGCCCGAGTGCACACGGCCGTCATTTTCTTTTACATCATTCACTTGGTTATGATTCCAGCTGTGGTGATTATAGGATTCTGGTTCGTGCTTCAGGTGATTTCGGCTTCGGTGCTTTGGGCGGCGGGGGCGACCGCAGGGGTGGCGTACTGGGCGCACATAGGGGGCTTCCTTGCGGGCATGCTCTTGATTTTGCCGGTGTGGGTGAAGCTCAGAAAGCGTAGGCGAGCGAGGCACGAAGGAGCATTAACTTTCGAGATACGGTGAGCTTTTTTTATAGTTTGGCCCACCGAAAATATCAAGGAGACTAAAAATGGAATACGGTAAATTGAGCTTGTTAGGCCTTCTAGGATTGCTAGGTCTATTAGGTTTTGTATTTGACGACCCACGATGGTTTGGATTGTATGGCTTTTTTGGATTTTATGCGTTTGGTTGATACAAGTTGTTTGTAAGCAGGGGATTCATAGGGGTAGTTGTGGGGTTTGTTGCGATAGGGATAGTCGTAGGAACTATAATATGGTTCCTCATGAAGTTGTTGTAACTATCGTGGTTTAGTGGTAATGCTCAAGCGTTCTTCTGGATGATCCGTCTCATGTGCCCGTCCTGAACACCTACTTGACTCAACACGGGAACCGAAGAGAGTATCTCAAAATAGAAATGGTGCGGCAGGCGGGATTCGAACCCGCGCCGCGAGCTTGGCAAGCTCGTGTCCTAACCAAGCTAGACTACTGCCGCACTGCTTATGATTATCATTAGTCAGATTTAGCCCTTTTTGATAGTGGTTGCTCTTTCGTGCCACCCTTACAGTCTCTAGAAGGTCTTTTTCTAGCCTTTATTTCTGGTTTTAAGCAATAATTAAGCTTTATTTTAAAATAAGCTACAAAAGAAGAAAAGAAACACGTTTCGCTCCTGCTTACTGAAAGGACTACTAGCAGGGCGCATTCACGCTGACGTGATAGATTTTATCCAACGGGTCAAGCACAGCCTCGATTAGCACACGTCTTTTATTCGCTCAAGGATTATTGATGTGTGGGTCTTTTTGACACCCTCAATCCCGCCGATTTTTCGTAGGACAATATCGGTCAGCTCTTTGTTGTCATGTGCCCAGACCGTACCCATTATCATAAATTTGCCAGTCGAGGTTGCTAACTTTTTTACCTCCTCTAGCTTCGTTAAACTCTCTATGATTTCATCGTGTTTTTCTGGCGCCACATCTAAGCCGATGATAGCCATAGTGTCGTATCCCAGCTTGGATGGATTGGCGACGATGGTGTAGCGCTCTATCACTCCGGCGCGCTCCAGCTGCTTCACCCGCTTCCGAACCGCAGACTCGCTCATGTGCACTCGCTTGGATATCTTTCGAAAAGGCGTTTTAGCACCCTTGTAGAGGGCTGCGATTATTTCATAATCCCTTTTATCCATAATCCTTTTCATCAATTAAACCTCTGACGAATTCCGCACTATAATTTATTAATTTGTTTCAAAATAAATCTTTTGGTTAATAAATAGAGGAAAAAATCACTACTAATCATCACTGACTAGGAAATAAAACGAACTGAGTCGAACAATTATTTCATTTTTCATTGTCTGCCGGATAGTCTCCCTATGGATCCAAGCAGTTTAGGCTTGATGCCGAGTTAGTGGGGACGGCACCCGGAACCATCCTGCGTGCAGTCAAAGGGTTGTGAGAGGTCATCCCCAAAGGTGCGGTACGGTACAGTGAGCGGCTGAAAAAGCGCGGAGCGATTTCAAGGCAGGAATTCGAATGGTACATCAATGGCTCCGACACGCTGGGAGGAATTTTAAAAGAAGCTGCAAAAGAGGAAAAACACGTTTCGCCCTGCTCACCGAGGGGAGAAAGACTGGCGAGTGTGCCCATCCACCACGATGAGCGCTCGAGCCTGACGGTTTACCCAGATACTTTGCTTCCGTTGCGGCGTTCGCCTGACGTGATAGGTTTTATCCAACGGATAGAGCACAGCCTCGATTAGAACATGTCTTTTATTCGTTCAAGGATTATTGCTGTGTGGGTCTTTTTGACACCCGCAATCCTGCCGATTTTTTGGAGGATAATATCGTTCAGCTCGCTGTTGTCATGTGCCCAGATCGTACTCATTATGGTATATTCGTTAGTCGAGATTACTAACTTTCTTACTTCCTTTAGCTTCGTTAGCTCCTCTATGACCTCTCGGTGTTTTTCTGGCGCCGCATCCAAGCCGACGATAGCCATAGTGTTGTATCCCAGCTTTGATGGATTGACGACGGCGGTGTAGCCTTCGATCACTCCGGCGTGTTCCAGCCGTTTCACCCGCTTCCGAACCGCAGACTCGCTCATGTGAACCCGCTTGGATATCTTTCGGAGAGGTGTTCTGGCACCTTCTTGGAGAGCTGCGATTATTTTATGGTCCTTTCCGTCCATTTCAATTCCTCGAGTTTATTATTCCTTTATTTTTCCTTAGATAAAGTTTTTGGCAAAAAAATTTATGGTTAAATTTTATCATATTTTAATAAAAAAAGAAGAAATTTCTAATTTTTCAATTAAATTTTTCCTTTTTTAATTCATTTTTTTTATTTTTTGACGAATATCTCACTTAATTTTTTTGGTTATTTTTTATGCTAAATTTACATTAAAAAAATTCAATTTAATTTTTTTCGGCACTACTTTAAATACTACCAAAGAGGGGGGGACATCAAATGGGAAAATTGTGGATATAAATGGAACTAGAAATGCATGTTGGATGATTTTTATACTTTAATTAAACGTTTGCTCAGCCGATGATTGCCGTGAGCACATGTCCCCCGACGACCGCACCCAAGGTGAAAACCCCCAGCGCAATGGGCAAGGCCCGTGCCAGCGTTACGCGCTTCGCAAGGGGGTCATCGCCGAACTCGATCTCGACCGCGTAGCTCATCAGGATCGCGGTGAGCAGTACCACGTAGAGCCCGAGCACAAATAGGAAGGCGGCCGACGAGACATCGGTGCCCGAGCCCCAGAAGCCAACGGGAGCTGTATTCGAAGCGAGCAAACCCTGCATGCGCGCGGCTATCGCGGCGATGAATGGGGCAAAGAAGAGAGCGACCGAACGCATCGAGGCCACAACCTCCCCAAGCGAGCGTCGGATGTCGAGCTTCACCTGCTTCAGCTCATAGAGATGATCGGCCGTTCTCAGAATCGCAGCTCCAGCCGCCCGGGTGCTCCGCTCAATCACTTCGACAAGCAAGCGGAGCACGCTGTGGATTGTTCGCGAGGGAACTTCCCGGAGCGCCCCACGCTCTGGGTCGAAGAGCGAGGCTCGGAGCCCCATGCCTCCCAGTCGGATGTTAGTTGATGCTTGGGCGAAAACACCTGCAAGCTCGCTCCCTCGCATGGTGTCCGCGACATGTTCGAGTGCATCCTCGGCCGGGCGCCCTTCGCTTATCCGGTTGCCCAGTTGAACGAGTGAGTCGCAGAACTCGCCTTCCATCTGCTCGATGCGGCCACGCCTCTCGAACGCCCGCGTGGTAGTCAAGTGTAAGTATACGGTGATGCCGAGCGTTGGGGCCCAGAGGAGCAAAATAGCGCGAAAATCGTCGGCGATGGGTGAAAAGAGTCCGACTCCCACGAGCGCGGCCGCAAGGGGCCCTGCAAGCATGAGGGCTCGAGTTCGGCTCGTTTCAATCGGCACCTCGGGCGGTGGGAATGTGGCCGGGCGCTTCGCCAACATCCAACGGTTGAGCATGTACACCCCAAGCGGGAGCGCAACGCAATAGATTGCGAAGATTTGGGGGGCATCGATGCTGATGTCGATAACCGAGAGCACTGGCATGATGGCCACCAACACTAGGGGCAGGAGCACACCCATGCTGTATGTTAGGAACGTTGGAAGGTGGAGCCCTGCCGCGAAATCTCTCATCCTGTCGCGCGCGCCGCGAAGGCTCAGCTCAAGGGCTCGGTCGAGGGTCTGCAGGCGAGCGACTTCGGTCCTCTCCGACACCGAGCTTCGGAGCAGATAGATTGAGCGCTTGAGTTCCCCGCACCATTTTCCCCAGTGCTCCGCGAATCCTGTCAGCGCCTCCCCGACTCCGGCGTAGGCGCGCAGGTACGTGCGGTGCAGGACATCCTTGAGGCCCATCCCGAGGGGACCCTCCACGTTCTCGGCGGTGAAGGCCGTGGCTCGCTCCAAGTTTGGGTTGACTTTCATTGACATCGTGAGGTAATTGATTAGCATCGGGACCTCTCCCAGGCCGTGAATTCGTTGCCGCTCAGCGCGCCATTTTGGGTACCACCCAACGAGCACGTAAGCGATCAAAGGCATCGGCGCAATCGGGAGAGCCATTGATGGGGATCCAACCGTCATAAACAGGATTACTACCCCTGCTACAAATGCCGCGCAAAGAAAACTAGCGAGGAAAGCCAGCGCAACGACTTCCTCAGCCTGAACCCCCAACGCGGCGAATTCTAAATTTTCGCGCAACTTATCGTTTACCTGCTGCTCCCGCCTGAACCACCTGAATTTACCAGCTAAACGACAAGCCCGCGCGTAAAACTTTTCGAGCAAGCTCAATTACGCACCCCTGTGTACTCCCTAGCCGAGCCCCGAAGCCAGGAGCGCCAGCACTCAAAAATCGTGCGATAATTAACCTGTTTGTTTCGCAATTGTTTTTCTAGCAAGGCATGGAGTACGAGGTTCGAGCGCATCGAGAATTCAGCCTCAAGCAACTCGGGTTTTTTGAGCCTAGTAGCCGCTTCGACAAGCGCCCCCTGGACCTCCGCCCGAAGCTCGAGATTCCTCAAGACCTCCCTCGGCTTAGTGCCCCACTTTCTGGCGATGTCCTCGATGAGCTGCGACTTCAGTCCAGTGAGCGCTCGCGTCGGCTCGAGTTCGTCGTCCGCTGGATCGTATTTCATCAGATCTTCGAAGCCCTCCTCGTCCATTGGATCTTTCCGCCAGCCCTTGCGGACCTCGGTTACCTGCACTACCCTGCGCATCCGAGCAACGCTGCCCCGCGGTCGAATGGGTGCCGCCACGATGATAGCGTCCGTCGCCTTGAAGGAGCTGGCTGGGATGCCCAAATCGTAGACCACGCGCTCGAAGACATCGCGCGCCGTGGCGCCGTGGATTGTTCCAATGACCGAGTTGCCCGCAGCCCCCACCCGCATCGCCTCGTAGAGGACGCGAGCCTCCTCTCCTCGAACCTCACCTACCACAAGTATCGACTCCCCCAAGCGAAGAGCCGCCCGAAGCGCGTCCTCGGCTCGAAGTTCAGCGGAAGTGCCCGAAACGGCCGACTGCACGCGGAGCGATTGGACTTTGAACCCTAGAACTCGAAGTTGCTCGATGGGGAGCTCGGAAGTGTCTTCTAACACGATAATGCGAAACTTCGGCAGGAACTCGAGCATAAGGGCGCCGAGCAAGGAGGTCTTCCCCGATCCCCTGCTGCCTGTCACTAGCAATGATGTCTGAGCGTCGACCATCAGGCTGAACAAGCCGGCAGCATAGGGGGTCAAGAATCTCGCTTTGATGAATTGTGGCAAAGTCCATGGGGTCAGCTTGTGCCTGCGTAGCGCAAACGCCAACCCCTCCGGACTCAGTGGGTGCCCGATCGCCGCTACCCTCACGCCCCCGAGATTCAGATCGAGCACCGGGTCGGCCTCGGAGAACGGCCTCCCGCTGATGGCACGGAAACGGGAAATCAGCGACTCGGCATCGTCAAGTGTCAGGTAGATGTTCGTGAGACATTCCTCAAAATCTCGATGATAGATGTGGATTGGCGTTCGC